>DAIPLF010000130.1:0-5925 GCA_036769375.1 Candidatus Aminicenantota bacterium
CCCCGCCGCCGTCCTCGGCGACGCCCCGCGCCTGTTCGCCCGCATCATGGTCATGTCGGTTTCCCTCCGAGATTCAGTTCGCTGACGTCCGGCCGGCCGGAGTCGGCAGTATGTCGACTATATCATGAGGGGGGGCCGGTTGCCAGGAAGCTCTCCATATCAAGCAAGATAGACGCCCACGGGAGGATGAATAGTCGTCCCCCTTAGTTGGCTAAGGGGGACAGGAGGGATAAGGGAGGGATATTTCACCGAGAATGGATCTTAATCCAACCTCGGCATCCTTTTGTCATCACTAGCTCAAGAACAATATTTAGTCATGGGGTCAACGGCAATCGGGAGGGAAGGCGGGTCCTCTTCCCAAAGCTCCGTACGGCGGCGCTCAGGAAGCCTTTGAGCTCTTCGGCGCCGAGACGGCAGGGATGTTCGGGAACGCTTTTCCTCTTCCTCGTTTTCCCACTGTGGCTGAAAGCACACGATATGGGCGAGCAGCGTCAATTTGGCCCTATCTCGAATCTCGCATTTAGCATGGATCTTCTTCATATGGCTTCTCACCGTATAGAGCGAGACGCAGAGACTCTGAGCGATTTCTCCATTGGTCATCCCCACGCCCAGCATTCGGAAGACCCGGAACTCGCTGCAAGAGAGGCTATGGATCCTGGAGATCACCTCTTCTTTCTGGGCCACCTGCTCCTTCAGGTGTTTCTTCATCTCTTCAACCCCATTCTTTTCCCTATATTTTTGTCTGAGAAAATCGTTCACCTTGTTCTTGACCACGGAGAAAATAAAGGACCGTGGAGGGGTCCATCCCGTCCCGAATTTCCGCAACGTCAAGAGAACCGCAAAGTGGACCTCGGAGAGAATATCTTCACTGCAGGAGAGCCCGCGAGTCGCCTTGAAGACAGCCCCTTTTATCAGGCTGCCGTAGTCCCTCAGGATCTTTTCCATGAGGGAATTCTGTTCTTCCAGGATACTTTTCATTCTATTACTCCAGGCTGTTTCTCGGCGTCTTTCTAAACCGGAACTCGTTTTCCTCCCGCTAATCTATAGACCTAAAATGAACCCACTATTAAAAAAAAATGAATTTTAGATTAAAAAATAGCTTGAATTTGTCATTTGAATTTCATAATCTACTCGCCGTGTCCGGATGGATCTGGGAAGGAATAAGGATAAGTTTTGGGAGGATTCAGTATGCGGATTCTTGTTGTCGAAGACTCAAGGCGTCTGGCGGGCATTATCAGGCGAGGCCTCCAGGAGGAGACCTATTCAGTGGACAATGCCTATGACGGAGAGGAAGCGCAATATATGGCGGAGACCACGCCCTTCGACGTGATCATCATGGACATCATGCTGCCCAAGAAGGACGGTGTGACCGTCTGCCGCGAGCTCCGGACAAAAAAAGTCAACACGCCGATCCTCATGCTCACCGCCAAGGACACGACCGAGGACAAAGTGACGGGGCTCGATTCGGGGGCCGACGACTATCTGGTCAAGCCCTTCGCCTTCACCGAGCTCTTGGCCCGGATCCGCGCTCTGCTGAGGCGTGAAGCCCTTCCCAAGATCCCGAGGTTGCAGGTCGGTGACTTGATCATGGATACGGAAACCCGGGAGGTTTGGCGGGGGGAGAGGCAGATAGAACTGACTGCCAAGGAGTATGCTATTCTGGAATACTTCATGCGCCGTCCCAACGTCGTCGTGACGAGGACCATGCTGGGAGAGAACGTCTGGGATTATGAGTACGACGGGATCTCCAATATCATCGATGTCTATGTGCGGAGGATTCGCCGCAAGATCGATGAGGACGGGCAGGGGAGCTTAATTCAAACCTTGAGAGGAGCGGGCTATCGCCTGCGGGTAACATGAGCATCATCAAGAGCATCAAGTTTCGTTTGACCGTCTGGTATCTCATCGCCATCCTGGTGCTGCTCGTCGCCTTCGGAACAGTGGCCTATTTCATGCTGTCGAAAAACCTCTACAGGAACCTCGACGAAGCCCTGCGGGCGCGGGTCAGCGAGCTCGAAGGCTCCATCAAGGTCGAGGATAACCAGATCAGCTTTGAAGAGAAATTCAATGACCTCGTCCTGCTCTACGATGCCGACGGCGCTCTCTTGCAGAGGCTGGGGCCCAACGTCAGGTTCCCCAATATCGAGGAGATCGTCCAGCAGGCCCTTTTCGGCGGGAGCAGTTTCTTGACGGCGACGACGACCGAGGGGCAGGAGGTGAGGCTTTATGCCGCCCCCTTCAACCTCGATTCCCGCACCCGCATCGCCATCATCGCCGGCCGCCTGACGCGAGAAATTCGGAACGTGCTGTCCATCTTCAAGGTGGTCATCATCTACTCGACCCTGGCGGTGCTTCTTCTGGCGGGCGTCGGCGGCATGTTCCTGGCGAAGCAGACCCTGCAACCGGTTGAGCACATCACGGATATCGCCCGGGAGATCGGCGAGGGCGACCTCAGCCGCCGGATCGACGTCCGGAGCGACGACGAGATGGGCCGGTTGGCCACCACCTTGAACTGGATGATCTCCCGTCTCGAGGAGGCCTTTCAGAAGCAGCGGCAATTCGCGGCGGATGCCTCTCATGAGCTGCGCACGCCCCTGGCCATCATCCAGGCCGAATCCTCCCTCGCTCTGGACAGGAGAAGGACACAGGCGGAGTACAAGAGATCATTGGAGCTCGTTTCCCAGGAAGTGAATTATATGTCCGGGATCATCGGGAAGCTCCTCATGCTGGAACGCGAGGACTCCGGCACTGAACCAACCAACTTCCAGAATGTCAATGTGAAAGACCTCATCACCGAGCTTTCTTCGGACATGGAGGCGCTTGCCCAGGAAAAAAACGTGGCCTTCAGCCTCGGCCCCATGGAGGATCTGACCGTCAAAGGAGACCGGCTGAAGCTGAGGCAGCTCTTCCTGAATATCCTGGACAATGCCGTCCGCTATACCCCGGGTGGGGGTGCCGTTTCGAGCACCTTGGTGAGGAAAAACGGGAGCGCGCTCGTGTCCATCAGTGATACGGGGACGGGCATCCCGGCCGAGGACCTGCCGAATATCTTCGACCGTTTTTATCGGGTGGACAAAGCGCGGTCCCGCGCCGAAGGCGGCCTGGGGCTTGGCTTGGCGATCGCCAGCTCCATCGCTAAACTGCACGGAGGCGGCATCGACGTCGAGAGCCAAGTCGGCAAAGGGAGCACCTTTCATATCACCCTTCCCTTGTCTGAAACGCAGATGATGTAGTTGCCCTCTCATCTCTATGCGTTAGGTAAGGAGTCGCCATGGATCGATCCCGACAGCGTCCTTCCTTCCCTCTCCTGATTCCCGCAATGATCGTTATCGTGGGAGCCGCGTGTTTCTTTGAGTCGTGCCGGTCGCGGCGGACACCGGCCGGCTCCGTCCCGGCGAACTGGGGCGTGCGGAAAGCGGTTCCCTTCGCTGAGGTGAGGGCATCTTTCCAGAATCCCGACATGATCTATGCTCCCTTCATCTTCTGGTTCTGGGATGAACCCTTGGACCCCGTCAAGATGGCCGAGATGTCGCAGGTGATGGTCAGTCAACGCTTCAGCCCCGGCTACGCCCATGCCCGCAAGTCCATGGTGGGGACCCCCGACCTCCCGGATGCGGAATGGCTGGGGGACAAGTGGTTCGCCGCGTTCGGCGCCGCTCTCGAAGAAGCGGAGGCAGCAAAGGACTACCTCGGTTATTGCGACGAGTATTGGTGGCCCAGCTTTCAGGCTAATGGCCGGATCCTGGCCGCCTCTCCTGAGCTCCGCGCGGTCTCGTTGAAATGGGAAACCGTCGCTATCCCGGGGGGCTCGGAGGCTCAGGTCCCGGCTTCTTATTTCGCCGTGGCCGCGGAGATCGACTCGCCGGCGCCCAAGGTTATAGGGCAGAAAAACGGAGCACCCTCCATTCGCAGCCGGACTCTTCAGGTCATCGGCGCCGGCGCGCCGTTCTTGTGGAAGGCGCCAACAGGAAACACCTGGCGCATCTATGTCTTCAACACGTACAGCCACCCCGGGGCCGACGGCTCGAACGTCAACTACCTCGATTCCCGGCTGGCTCCGGCTTTCATAGAAAGCGCTCTTGAACCCTACGCCCGCCGCCTCGGCGACCGCCTCGGCCGCTCCGTTCCCGGCGACTTCATCGACAACGAGGGCGACTACGGCTGGAGCCTGGCCTGGTCGGCGACCCTCGACGCGCGCTACCGGGAGCGCTACGGCCGCGACATCCGCCTGTGGCTGCCTCTGTCCATCGACCGTGATGCCGAAGGCGTTTTCGCCCGGGCCCGCTGGGAATGGTTTGACCTCGTCTCGGACATCTACGCCGAGACATTCCGGGCCGTGACCGACTGGCACGAAAAGCGCGGCATGTACACGACCGCCCATTTCTGGGAAGAAGGGATCCAGCCTCAGGTCAGCGCCGTCGGCGACCACCTGAAGATGCTCAGGAGCCTGACCATGCCGGGACAGGACTGTCTCGGCCGGAAGCCGCTCCGCGTTCATGATTTCAAGGAGGTCGAGTCGGTGGCGGAGTTCCAGAACGCCCGGGCCGTGACCGAACTCATGGGCGCCGGCGGTTTCGAAGGGACCCCCTGGGGAACCTTCAACCCCGCTTTCCTGAAACAGGCGGTGAACGCCGTGACCGCCTGGGGCATGGGCCACATCATTCCCCACGGCGTTTTCACGACCCGCAAGCTGACCGGGAATCCCTGGCCGCCTGACTGGTACTCGGAGAACCCGATGTTCCCGTATCTTCACCTGTGGACCGATTTCGCCCGGCGGGCCAGCCTCGTCAACTCGATGGGACAAGCCGTGCCCGACGTCCTGCTCTATAATCCGATCGAATCCGCCTGGATGCAGGCCGACGCCGGGCTCCTTGATGTCGAGATGTGGAGCTTCTCTGAAGACAACCCTGCCGGCAGGAGGATCAATGCGATCGACAGGATCTATGCCCAGGCCATCGACGACCTGACCGCGGCCAGAATCGAGTTTCTGGTCGGGGACCGGTACTATCTCAAGCAGATGAAGGTCGAGGAAGGCCGGCTCGTCCGTGGAAGTTTCAGGTTCCGGACGATGGTGCTCCCGGCGCTGGACATCCTGTCTCTCGAGTCGGCCCAAAAGATCGTCGATTTCGCCCAGGCCGGCGGCCGCGTCTATGCCCTTGGGGAACTTCCGGCCGCATCGGCCGAAAACGGGATGGGCGATGCGCGGATGAAAGACTTGATGGATACTCTGCGTTCCCAGCCGACGTATGCGGCCTGCCCGGAGGGCGGACTGAAGACTCTGTTTGAAGGAACGGGAGAAGCCAGCGGCCTCGACAGTCCGATTGAATTCAAGTCCGGCGCGTTCCCCCTGCTCCAGCACCGCCGCCGCATCGACGGCCGGGACTTTTTCTGGCTGGCCAACAACGCCGCTACTTGGCAGACCTGCGAAGTGGCCGTTCGCGGAGTCCGCGGCGCCGCATCGATCTGGGATTGTGAAACGGGCGGGATTCGGCCCGTCCCCTCGTCTGACTCGAACGAGGGAAGCGCGCTTGCCCTGGTTTTCAAACCGTACGAAGCGTATTGGCTCGTTTTTGATCCGGAGGAAAAAACGCAGAGCGGCCCTCCGGAGAGAAAGCCCGAATTTGAAGTTGTCGCGGCCATCGAGGGGGCTTGGAAAGTCAGTTATGACCCTGGGGTCCAGCCAGTGATGGAGTTTCCGCTCACACCGCCGGCCGAATTCGCCCAGGGCGTCGAGAAGCCGCTCGAGGACTGGAGCGTCTGGGGCCTTCAGAAATTCAGCGGGCTGCTGGATTATAGCAAGGCCATAACCCTGGAAGAGCCTGAGAAGGGGGTGAACCTTGATCTCGGCCAGGTTTGTCATGTCGCCGAGGTCTGGGTGAACGGAAAAAGCTGCGGCGCCCGGCTCTGGGGCCCGCACGTGTTCGA
>DAIPLF010000131.1:0-5908 GCA_036769375.1 Candidatus Aminicenantota bacterium
TTGAACTCTACCCGGATAAAGCTCCCGGCACGGTCAAGAATTTCCTCGCCTACGTGGACGCCAAGTTCTACGACGGACTGATCTTCCACCGGGTCATCAAGGCATTCATGATTCAGGGCGGTGGGCTGACCGCGGATTACTCCACCCGGCCGGCCAAGCCGCCGATCAAGAACGAGGCCGGCAACGGGCTCAAGAACGATCGCGGGACGATCGCCATGGCCCGGTCGGGGGAAGTCGACAGCGCCACCTGTCAGTTCTTCATCAACCACGTGAACAATGACTTTTTAAATCACAGGGATAACACGCCGGCAGGGTTCGGCTATTGTGTTTTCGGCCAGGTTGTGGCCGGCATGGATGTGGTGGACGCGATCGCCACGACGCCGACGATGACGATCCATGGGATGGAAGACGTTCCCCGCGAGACCGTCACAATCATTTCTATCCGCCGAATCTAAAGCTAGCCGTCATTCGTATGCTCCAGGAAGAGCCGACGGAAGACGGCAGACAGAAATCCCACGGAGGTTCGGCCGGTTTCAGGTCCTCACCTGACTTCGCCGTCCAGGCTGGCCGGGCGCCAAAGAGAGGATGAAAAATGAAAACGAAATCATTGGCCCTGAGGTTCTTGGCCTCTTTGTTGGCCATCGGGACCCTGTCCCTTGCGGCCGACAGGCCGAACCCCGAGGTTCAGCGTGCCCTCGACTCCATCCTGCCGTTCGAAGCCTATACGTACTGCAAGATCCTCTCCTCGGAGAAATTCGCCGGACGGCTGACGGGCCACCAGGGCTACACGGAAGCCGCCAAATGGGCCGCCTCCAAGTTCAAGGAGTGGGGACTCAAGCCGTTCAGCAGGGAAGCCGGCTATCTTCAGCCCTACCCCTCCCCTTATGTCATCATTGACAAGGCTGAGATGACGCTTTTTCTCGAAGAGAAGCAGGAGGGAACAAAGGAACCGGCCAGCCAAGAGCTCAGGCTGGAGCCGGAGAAGGACTTCCTCCCTCTTCTTTTCAGCGACAGCGGGGACCACACAGCCGACCTGGTCTTCGCCGGCTGGGGCATCAGCGCGCCAGAACTTGGATACGATGACTACGCCGGCCTGGATGTCAAGGACAAGTTCGTCCTCTGCTTCCGCGGGACGCCTGACGGCGCAGACCGTCGCTATGAACCTCACGATCATCATCGCGCCCGGATGAAGACGGCTAAGGACAAGGGAGCTCTGGGCATCATCTACATTTACGAAGAGATCGCCTCCAACCCCAACGGGGATTGGATCGAAGGCTTCACCCCGGCCGAGGTCAGCTTCAAAGTCGCCGACATGATCCTCAAGGAAAAAGGGATCCTGGCGGCGGACTTGAGAAAGGACCTCTCAACGTATAAGAAGCCTCTCTCGTTCCCCCTGAAAGCCCGGGCTCACCTTAAAGTCGAAGCCCGGCCATTCCCGGATGCGACCGGATATAATGTCGTCGGCTGGGTCGAGGGGACCGACCCCAAACTCCGTCGGGAGTGCCTGGTCCTCGGCGGTCATTTCGACCACAACGGACGGCACATGGGACTCCTTTTTCCCGGCGCGGACGACAATGCCAGCGGGAGTGCGGCCATCATGGAGATCGCCGAGGCCTTCTCCAAGTTGTCCAGAAAACCAAAGCGGTCGGTCGTCTTCGCGCTCTTCGGCGGCGAAGAGATGGGACTTATGGGCTCCACGCATTTCGTCGATCGTCTCCCTCCGGGGATCGAAAAGGTGGACACAATGTTCAACTTTGACATGGTGGGCGAGGGAGACCGTTCGGGCTTCGGCTACAGCGACAGCGTCCCTGAACTCAAGGCTCTCCTCGAGGAGAGCGACAAACAGGTCCGGACCCTGGGGAGGTCTTATCCGATCAAGGGAGTGGGAGTGCGGGGGTCTGACCATGCGCCCTTCTACCAAAAGGGCATTCCCGTTGTCTCATTTCACTCCAACGGACCCCATCTCCACTATCATCAGACCGGGGACACCATCTACCGCATCAATCCGGACATGCTGGCCGACGTCGCCCGCCTCGCCTTTGTGGCCGGCCTATCGAGGGCCGATCGCTAGCCGGTCCGGCCAGGAAAAGGAAACGAAAATCGGACCCCGGGTGTAAAAGAAAGGGAATGTCCGCAAGTCCATGACGAAAGCAAGGGTCCAGCTCAAGATCCAGCGCGGAAAGAGAAGAAGACGACTTCTCCTAAGCCTTGTGGCCGCAGCCTTTGCGGTGATGCTGCTCATCGTCCTGACCCAGTTCAAGAAGGACACTCCAGCGCCCGCGCCCTCCAAGACCGCTGTCTTTTCCGTCCCGGACGCATCGACTCCCGAGCTGACCGAGCATCGGGTGAAAATACGAGCCGGCGACACGATCGGAAAGGTCCTCGCTCGCTATGGTTTCTCAGCGGCCGACATCCAGGTTTTATATGATCAGGTCAAGTCGGTCTTCGACCTCCGCCGGTTGAGAGCCGGCCAGCAGCTGCGTCTTTATGCGGATTCATCCGGCGATGTGGTCCGCCTCGAGTATGATGTCGATGATTTCAATTTCCTGGCCGTAGAGAAACGGGAGGAAGCGTTCCGGGCCGTCCTCAATGTCCGGCCGGTCGAAACCATGACCGGAATGATCTGGGGCTCCATCGACGAAAGCCCCATCCTGGCCTTCAACCGGCTCGGCGAGCAGGATTCTCTAGCCCTGGATTTCGCCGACCTGTTCGGCTGGGACGTCGACTTCTATATCGACCTCAGGCAGGGCGATACCTTCAAGGTCATTTTCGAGAAGAGGTTTCTCCAGGGCAGCTTCATCGGCTATGGGAACATCCTGGCCGCCGAGCTTAACAATCAAGGCAGGCTGCTCCAGGCGTTCGCCTATGTCTCTCCCGATACCCAGAGGCTTGGCCACTATGACGTCGAAGGGAAGTCGCTGGAAAAAGAGTTCCGGAAGTCCCCGATCAAATGGGCCCGGATCACCTCACGCTTCAGCAGCAGCCGACTCCACCCGATCCATAAGGTTTACAGGGCCCACTACGGAGTGGACTATGCCGCTCCGGTTGGAACTCCGGTCCAGGCCACGGCCGACGGGACAGTGACCTTCGCCGGCTGGAACGGGGCCTCCGGGCGGATGGTCCGGATCCGGCACAAGAACGCCTACGAAACGATGTATCTCCATCTCTGGCGCTTTGGTCCGGGAGTCCGCTCCGGGGCCCGAGTGAAAAGCGGCGATATCGTGGGATATGTCGGTTCCTCCGGGGACTCCACCGGCCCCCACTTGGATTACCGCATCACCCGGAACGGCAGCTACCTCAACCCCCTCAATGCTAAGTTCGATCCCGTGGAGCCGCTCCAGGACACATCCTTGGGCGAATTCAAGGCAGCGATCGAAAAATACCGCTGGCTGCTTTCCTCGCCCTTGGCCTTTATCCGCAGTCCCTTCTTTTGAGCGAAGGCTCTGCCGGTCAGCTTTTTGGTTTCTGGCCGCCCGAAGACCCCGAGGGACGAGACTGTCCGGAGGGACGGGACGCCGAGCCCGTCCCTGAGGCCTGACCGGATGAAGAAGAGCCGCCGCTCGACGGAGTTAAACCGTCGAAGTTGCCGGTCGACCGCATTGTCGGACTGATCAGACGTGAGGTCAATCCGAGCTGCGGGCAGGCCACTTCGTTAGTCCGGCTGAGATACGAGATCTCCACACCCATTTTGATCGCCGCCTTGGCGTCGGGGTTCCAGTCGCGGAACCGGAAAGACACCGGAGAGACGGTCCGACTCACGCTGGCCCGACTCACTCCGGCCGCGTTCCCCCGGCTGAATTCCATGTCTCTGAGCACCGGCTGCGGGTTCTCCAGCTGAGTCCTCGGCGAAGCTGCCATCCGGGCCCTGAGTTCAGCCGGGATGCGGCTGCGCTCGATGGTCAGCATCGCGTCCCGGGAAACATCGCCCGACCGGCGAGGAGAGGCCGGCTTAGCGGCTGGACGGACAGCTTCGACTTGCTCTGCGATCCGGTCAAGCGGCACGACTTTTTCCTGCCACCGCGGAGAAAGGAAATCCTCTTTTTTGACAAAGACGGTATGGCCGGGCAAGCTTCCGATCGAAGCCAACACGGACGGATCGTCGCGCTTCAATGCCGCCAGCATCATCCCGAAGGCTTTTTTCAACTCCTTGGGCATGGGGAGAGACGGCGAATTGCTCTTTTTCAATTGGTCCTTGCGGATATGGGAAATGATATTGGGGGGCCCTTCGGAATTGGGCGGATTCAGACCCCGTTGACCGTATAGTCCATAGGACGAGTACCAATTAGAAAATCCCCAAAAACTGTCAAACCCGTACATCCAATCATACAAAAAGAATGGCCGCCAGCAGTACATCCCGCCATAGAACTCCCAAACTGCCCAGGCAGGGGCAAAAAGGGACCCGGGCATCCAGACCCAGCCCTTGTTCTTGTCCCACATCCAGATGCCCAGATGATAAGGGATCCAGCCCCAGGGCTCGCTCGAAACCCAGAAAAGCTCACCGCCGTAGCTCTTCCAGCTTCCGTTTATGAAGGGCTGCCAAGTTCCCCAGGGATAGCGGTAGTCGTTGAGGTACGGTCGCCAGACATAGCCGTAAAGCTCATGCCAGACCCATTCCCCGTAAATGTTGCCGAACTTTTGGGCAAACTCGAAGACAGCCGGGGGAAGTTTCTGGATGGGCTTGGGGAGAAAGCTCCCTTCGTGCAACTCTGGAAAATGGGCGTTAAGCGATTCGTTCCAGGCTTTGAAATCGGATAGCACCTCATACTCGACCAGCTCAACCGTGTTCTCGGCTGTGACCACGCCCCTTTGCTTGGCGTTGATCCGCTTTTGGGAGATATGCTTTTTATCTTCTCCGTACAGCAGAAAAACCTTGCCCCTTTCCACCTGGACATCGGTGTTCCCCTCCTCGGTCAGCCGGATGAGGGCGACAGAATTGTGGTCGAGCTTGACGGCCGCTCCAGGGGTGACGACCTGGAAGAGCTCCAAGGAGCTGTACCTCTTATGCATGACATAGACCTGCCCTTTGTCCAGGACCAGGTTGGATATCTCTTTCAGCGTGCTCAGGCTTTGAGCAAGGAGAGTCTCGATCTTTAGCCGGGAGTTGAGGTCGAGCCGGATGATGGTGCCGTTGTCGAACTGGACCTCAGTGCGCCGCACGCCCGAAGTCTGGATCACATCTCCCGGACCAAGGGGAAGGTTGAGGACCGCGATCTCCGGGGTCAGGCGCCCCTCCCGGAAGACCAGCGCATCCAGCCCGTCGTTCTTGACGTCGGCGTAGCTGATATGGCCGTAATAGAAATCCTGCTGCTGATTGACGACTCTATAGTTGGAGGCAGAAGCAGAGACCCAGATAAAAAACCCCATCCCGGCCGCAAGAATCAGACCCTTTTGCTTCATGGCCGTTCTCCCTTTACCAGGAATATCACATTTATTATAATGCAATTATCGTGCCAAGGAAACCAGGCCAGCCTCCCTGAGCGGGACCGCCGCCTCTGTCTCCAAGGGAGGACAGATGTCGGCCGGGGAGACAGGCGGAATTGACCGGGAGGCGACAAGCGCCTAAGATGGAAAAGATGAAAAAGCGAAAAACATCATGGTCCAAGAAGCCTTTTCCGACTGTTGACATCATCATCGAGGTCGACCGGGAGGACGGCCGGCCGGGAATCGTCCTGATCGAGCGGAAAAACCCGCCCTTCGGTTGGGCCCTTCCCGGAGGCTTTGTGGATTACGGCGAATCCCTCGAAGACGCAGCGGTCCGGGAGGCCAGGGAAGAGACATCGCTCGACATCGAACACCTCGAGCAGCTCCATACCTACTCCGACCCTCACCGGGACCCGCGTTTTCACACGATCACCACGGTTTATGTGGCCACAGCCAAAGGACGGCCCCGAGCCCAAGACGACGCCAA
>DAIPLF010000132.1:0-5902 GCA_036769375.1 Candidatus Aminicenantota bacterium
AGGAAAGCCCTGGACTTGGCCCGCTCGGCCAGATGAAAGGTCTCCGCAACATTCCCGCCGGTCGGGTCCTTCTCCCGGAGTCTGATAAGCAGGTCGATTAAGCCCTCGTAAATATCGATCGTCTCCCCCAGGAATCCCACTTTCTGTTCCTGAGAGACCAGCTTTCCCCTGATGCTCTCCACCGTATCGAGTGCGTTTCTGTAATGCCGGAGGGCTTGGTCATACTCCGCCTTCTTTTCATGGGAAAGGGCCAGGCCCCATTCGGAATTCCAGACGGTCCTGAGCACGCCGAGTTCATTCCCGATCGTCAGCGCCTTCTGGAAGTCATTGATGGATTGGTCGTAGTCCTTAAGGTCGCGGTGAAGGATACCCAGCAGGATGCAGATATCAGTGATGGACACCTTGTCCCCGAGCTGCTCGGCGATTTCCAGTCCCTTTTTGAGATATTCGGCGGACTTCTCGTAATCGCCCATCTCCTGGTAGTTGGACCCGATATTGCCTAGATGTTCGACCTCTATCCTCTTGTCTCCAATCTCTCTGGCGATCTCCAAGGCCCGGTTGAGGAAGACAAATGACTTTTCCGTTTCGCCTTGTCCTTTGTAGATCGCTCCCATCGTCCCGAGCACCCACCCTTCGTACTTTCTGTCGCCCACCTCCTGCATAAGTGCCAGTGCTTTTTCGAAGTAGTCGAGAGCCTCCCTGTCATTCCCCAGCTTCGCGGCAATGGCTCCAAGGTTGCCCAGGATCCAGGCCGTGTCCCCTTTGTCGTCTACCTCCTGGAAGATCTTCAAGGCCTGATGATAATAATCGAGAGATTTCGGGTATTCCGAGAGTTTTTCATAGGCCGCTCCCATGTTGCCCATGAGGAGGCCCAATTTCTTCCTGTCATCCAACCCCTCCAGTATTTTCAAGGCCTCTCGATAGCTCTCCAGGGATTTCTGAACGTTGCCCTGCCAATCGTGTATCGCTCCGATATTCGAGAGGACCGCCACCTGCTCCGCTTTGTCGTTCAATCTTTTCATCAGGATCAGTTTTTCCTGAAGAAGCTTCATGGCTTCCGGCACGTTGCCCGTAAGGGCATGGTATACGCCCATGTTCCCGAGAGCGATCCCTTCGCTTCTCATGTTGCCGATCTCTCTGGCCAGGTCGAGGGACTTCCGGTCGTATTCGAACGATTCCTGGTATTGGCCAAGGGTGCTGTAGGCCGAGCTGGCCCTTGTGCAGAAGTCGATCTCGAGGTCAGGGTCCAGGTTTTTAGACGTCTTCATCCTGTCCAGGGCCAGAGCCAGCATTTCTTTGTTCCGGCCCGTATCCCGGAAGATATCGCATTTTAACCGGTAGAAGAGCGCTTCGTCCGGCTTGAGCTCTATCGCTTTTTCCAGCGTGGCCAAAGATTCATCCCATTTTCTCTCCCTGAAACGCAGGTAAGCCAAGGCATAGAGAGCCGCCTGATTTGTCGGCTCGCTCTTGGATATGTCCAGGATATGGGTTTCGGCGCTGTCCAGCTGTTTCAGCCGTTCCGCGGAGTTGATGAACAACTGGAAGATGAAGGGAGAACCGGAGAAAAGCGCGAGGGCTTTCTTGGAATGTTCAACCGCCCCCGGGAAATCCTGTTTTTCCGCCTGGCAGAGCCCCAGCCCGTAATGAGCGCCAGGGCTGGCCTCGTTTTCCCGCAGCAGGTCCTCGAAGATGACCCTGGCCGAGTCCAGGCCGTTTTGATAGGAAGAAACCTCCACGATCTTCCTGAAGGCCGGGATGAAGGTGGGATGCTTCTGAGCGATATCTTTCATCGCCTCGAGGGCCTCATCGTAGCGGGCCTGACCGATAAGATTTAAGGCGGCCCGGTAAAGTTCATCTAATGGCTTCTGTCTTTCCTCTAGAAAGCCGGAGTAACTGAAATTCAGAAGGATGAAGACCAGGGCGAAAAGGCCAAAGATTTTGCCGCGCATTTTTTTCTCCCCAGACATTGTTACTTCTGTTCGCAGCCGATTTCGGTCCTTGCCTCCCTGATTTCTTTGTTCTCCGGGGAAAGAGAGAGGGCTTCTTTCAGAGTATCACAGGCTTCTTTCCGAAGTCCCAACGCCATTTCAAGCCTTGCTAGAAGGAGAAGGTTAGCCGTATCCTGAGACTGACTGACTTGAGCCCTGAAGGCATTCCGCAATCCGGCTTCTTCCTCGGTCACCGTGGCAAAAGCGGCGTAGGATACGGTAGAAAGCTGGTTCTTCTCCACGGCCCTGACCTGCCAGTAATAGTCTGTACCCGGCTTGATGATCCCGGGAGACACGACAACCCGCGGGACCGAGGTTTCAACGGAGAGGAGATCCCGACCCTGCTCATCTTCAATTTCAACCCTGTATTTTTCTATATCGGGCAGGGGATCGAAGGTGAGGACGGCCTGGTCGGCAAGCACGGCATCGCCTTCGTTCGGGTAGAGATTAGAGATCGTCCTTTTTGAAGACCGAAGGCGGATCCCGCCAAGACGGCTTCCCGGCTTGAAATCTCCGGCCAGGGACAGCATCTGCGGCATCACCGCTACGGCCTCGAGCTTCTTGACAGGGCCGCTTTGGGAGCTGACCTCAACCTCTCCGAGCACGACTGTCGCCTTTTCACCGAGCTCGTAGCGGCTGCCGTTGGAAAAAGCGATGACCAGTTTTGCTCCTGGGTCCGTCTCGACCGCTGAGCCGGAGCTGATCCAGTCAAACAGGCCGAGGTCCTTTCGCTCGGCTCGCCCCGGCTCATGAGACGAAGCTCTTCCCTGAAGAAAGCAGACGATGGCGACTTTTCCCTCGGATTCCAGACTCCAGCCCAGGCAAAAATGCCCCGCCCCCACTCCGAACAAAATGCAGAGGACAAACAGTCCCGCCTTCCGGCTCATTTTGCGCCTCCCTTAGGCCGCCGGTCTTTCCATAAAGTTTAGCCTGCGGCGTATAAAAAAGACGGCGATAACGGCAAAAAGAGAAAAGAGGAACGGAGTCCCGAAGAAAACCAGCTGCCGGCTCCACCTAAACAGGAACACAGACAAGAACACATACAAGCACAAAAGGAAAAAAAGAACAAGAGCCGGAGGCACCGTTCTTGCGCGCGTCAAAATAAGAGTCGTAAAGAGAAGGACAATGATGGCCGTCGGGAGGAATCCCACGAACCTGTTGACCTCGTGGAACGGCCTGTCCTGAAGCCAGGTGTTCAGGGTGAGGGCCTGGATGAGGAGCCCCGAAAGCTCGGCTTGTGACTTCGGTCTCTGGGGGATCCGGTGAAAATCCTGGGAGGCTTCATACTCGCCGCCCACAAGCACCATTTTCTGGTTGAACGCCTCCGGCCTCTGGCCCAAGACGTCCCGCAGGTCCTTCCAAGGGATTTTCTGGAACTTCGTCCAGTCGGCCGAATAATCGATCCATGACGGCTTCTCCATCTGTTTCCCCGTCATGTCTGCCCCGGTCAACAAGCGGAACGTCTTCGCGGGCAGCGAAAGGACGGTCTGCCCATTTTCGGACTTGAAGCCGGGCCACGCCCGGCGAATGCGTCCGTCCGGGTCCGGCCGCATATTCAAGAAGCCAAAGAGCCGTTCGGCCTGCGCGTCGGAGCCGATGGCGGCCATGGTCAGCCCCTGCAAACACTCCATCCCCAGAAGGCTGCCATCCTCTTTGATATAACTCGCCAGGACCAGCCGCTCCTGGTTATTGAGGATAAGCTTGGCGAAGCTCTCGGAACGGCCCCAGCTTGCCGGCAGAATGAAGTCAAGGGCGACGCCCTGAGCTCCGGCATCAATCACGCGCTGGAGCAGGACGCCCATCTCGTCCGCCTTGTTGACAAGGAGCGTGGGATCCGCTTGCAGCGTGGCTTCATCGATTGAGAGCAAAATTAGGGAATCCGTCGGAGCGCGCGGGGGGAGCGTCCGCAGACGGAGGTCGTAAAGAAAGCTCTCGAAATTGGCGAATGGCGGAAGTCCCTCAAAGACAATAAAAAGCAGGGCCAGGATAAGAGTCAGGGCGATGGCGACCCCGGCCCTCTTGGGCACCTCCGTGCGCCTCCACTGCCGATATCGATACCAGGCGTATGAATTTTGAAGCCCTTGAAGGGCGTCGATCGCCTTCTGGGGCCGCTCGGCAGGTTCCTCCTTCAGGGGACTGACCAGCGGCGGGTCGAGTTCTCGGGGAATCGAGGGGCTTGCGGAGGAAGGAGTCCCCCCCGGGTCCGGCCGTTTGCCGACGAGCATCTCATACATGATCACGCCAAAAGAATAGATGTCTGACGCATTTGTGGCCCCGAGTCCGCGGAGGATCTCAGGGGCGATATACCCCGGGGTGCCCATGATGACGCCGGCCTCGGTCAACCCCTCGCTTTTTTCTATCGGGCATTCATCTCGCTCTGCCGGCTTCTCTGCCGACATGAGAGTCCGAGTGACATCCGTTAAGGGAAGGGGAGGGGGGTTGACGACAACCTGGGCTGGAATCTCTTCTTTCCTGGGAACAGGCTCACCGATGATCCTGGCCAGGCCGAAGTCCAGGATCCTGACCTGGGACCTGGGCTCTTCTCCCTCGACGAGAAAGACGTTTTTGGGATTCAAGTCCCGGTGAAGGACTCCACAGGCGTGGGCATAGTCGAGGCCAGAGGCGATAGAATGCAGAAGGGGAGCCGCCTGCCCGATATCGAGAGGTCCGTGTTCGCCCAAGAAATGGCGCAGCGTCCTTCCCCTCAAGCATTCCATCACCAGATAGGGCAGGCCGCCGTCCCGATCATCGATACCATAGTCGGTCACCCGGACGATATTGGGATGCTCGAGCTTGCCCAGGGCTTTCGCTTCATTCCGAAAACGGACAAGGTATTGGGGGTCGGAGAGGGCGGAGTGCAGGATGAGCTTGAGGGCGAAATTCTTTTGGAGCTCCACGTGCCGGGCGAGGTACACCGAGCCCATGCCGCCTTTCCCCAGACAGCGCAACAGGAGGTATTTGCCGTCTATAAGGCGGGGGCCGCTGAGAGAGGGCTGCAGGAGAGAGCGATCTTCGGGGCAATTCCCCAGCTGGTCATCTTCGCACCGGCCGCACTGGGGACACTCTTTCATTAACCCATCCAACCATCCTTGCGGATTTTAGATCGGGATAAAAAAAATTGCAATCGCCGCTTGGATATGCTAAATACTCTAGGTGGCGGAATGTCTGGAGGAGGAACGATGAAAAGAATCGTTGTCTATTCACTCATCATTTGCGTTCTGGCCCTCAGTTGGAGCTGTGCCTCTTGGAGCAAGACCAAAAAGGGAGCCGTTATCGGGGCGGCGGGGGGAGCGGTCGTCGGCGGGGTGATCGGCAAGGCGGCCGGGAGCACCATCATTGGCGCTATCCTCGGGGCCGCAGTCGGAGGGGCCGCGGGGGCCTATATAGGCCACTATATGGATAAACAGGCTGAGGAGATACGCAAAGACCTGGAAGGCGCCAAGGTCGAGCGTATCGGCGAGGGGATCAAGATCACCTTTGACTCCGGCCTCCTCTTTGATGTTGACAAGTCGGACCTGCGCGATGCGAGCAAGACCAACTTGACCGATCTGGCCCGGATTCTCAATAAGTATCCGGATACCAACATCTTGATGGAAGGACACACCGATTCCACCGGGCCGGATGAATACAATTTAACTCTCTCCAAGCAGCGCGCTGAGGCAGTCGCCTATTACCTTGCCGAGCAGGCGGTCAGCTCCGGCCGCTTCTCGGTCACGGGCTATGGCGAAGCCCAGCCGATCGTCACGAATGACACGGAGGAAGGGCGGCAGCAGAACCGCAGGGTCGATGTCGCCATCATGGCCAATGACAAGCTGAAGAAGGCGGCCCAGGATAGCACAAAGGGCGCGGCGGACGGGTCTACTTACCCAGGCTCCATTTGACCCCGCCTCTGGTTGCTATGAAAAGGAACACAA
>DAIPLF010000133.1:0-5892 GCA_036769375.1 Candidatus Aminicenantota bacterium
TTGGCTCTCTTTGTCCAGTTTTCCGCGAAGATTTTCTGGATGCGCTCGATCTGGCTGGCTTCAATGCTAAGGGCTTTGGCCACCTCTTCGTAGAGCCTCATCCGGTCGCCATTATCTTCCTTGACCAGTTTCCGCAGCGCCGCCTTTGCCTGAAGGTTAAGGCCCTCTTCGTTGCGGATTGCCACCAGGCCCTTGTTTGTCAAACCGACATTCCCGCCGGCGAAAGACGGCATTAGGGCGGCAAGATGATCTGAGATAGACTCCTTGAGGGCGCGGATGGCCGGGTTGGAGACCGTCGTTTCTTCCTGCGCGTAGGCTGCGGGGACGAGAGAGAAACCCACCTCCCTGGGCGTCGCGGAAAGCTGCTTGATCGGCTCTACGCCCGCTTTTTCCGTGGCCTTCTGCTGGATATCGTTGACGATCTCCTCGGCGGTCTGCCTGACCGTCGCTTCCGGGAAATAGATATTGACTGTGATACAGGCCAAGGTGCAGGCCGTGCTCAGGGCCGCCACGATTCCCAGCGCATATCGTTTTCTCATATCGTGTCCTCCTTGCTTGAGACGATTATTTTTCAGATTGGCCAACTCTCTTGAGCCGGCTGGTCATTTCTTTAAAGCTGATCAGCTTCTCCGGCATTCGGTTTATCACATTTATACCAAAAAGGGCCGGTTTCTTCACTAGGTATTCGAGTCCGCCTTCATGGATCGTTCCGTTCAGGGTGAAGGTGTCGTTGCGGAGCGTGCTGATGATGCCCAGCTTTTCATAGCGGAAGCCGCGGATGAAGCGCATCCAAAACTGGCTGGTGCCGACCGAGGCCTGTTGACCTGAGCTCAGGACGGTCAGATTGTCCACGGCCTTGAGGCTGAACGTCCGCGGAACGCCCTTCCGAGGCACGGACTCGATCCGGAATTCGAAGCGTTCCGGCTGTCTGTAAGAGATGACGAGGTTGCGGACCTCGCCGCGGACGATCCCCGTCACCTCACCGAAGGGGACCTCGTCAGTGAGCTTCTTCAGGTCGAGGTCGAGGAGGTCGAGGTTGAGCGAGATGGACCGGCCCGGGCTGAACGGATTGGAAACAACGAGGTCCCGAAGGACGACCTTGCCGCCGAAGAGGGCGGCCTCGCCCCGGCCGGAGACGGCGATTTCCTTGGCGCTGATGTCGAGGCGCGGGAAATCGGCCGAGACCCTGCCTGTCAGTTTGAACTGGGGGGACTGAATGGGGAGGAGTGAAATGTCGAGGTCGCGGAGGTCCAGGGAGCCGGAGCCCTTGAGCTGGCCTGCCTCTGGGTCGAAGCGAAAGGTCGTTCGACCGAGGTCAAACCGACCGCCGTAAAGCTCGAACACGAAAGGTTCGATGACCAGGGCGTTTGCGCCGACTCGGAGCGGAATATCCAGAGACGTTAAGGTCATCAAGGGATTCCGGAACTCTCCGATCCGCAGAAAGCCCTCCTCGGGGAGTGGAATCTCCGGGGAGTCTATCACGGCCTTTCCGGACTCGTAGTGGACCGGGACCTCGGCGTCTACGTTAATGAGGACGGTCCTTGTCAACTGCCGTTCAAGGTTGGCATCCGCGAGCGTTATCTTCCCCGTGACCGAAAGCCCTTCTCCCTCTTTTTTGGCCTGAAGATCGGCTCCCAGCGTCCCTTCTACGGTCATCCGGTCCTGTTCGGAGACCCCGGCTTGAGCGTAGAGGGAATAGGCAGGTCCCAGGCTCAGGCGTGCGCCTGAACGCAGGTCGAATGCAGGCGAGGGCCGTGTCGCGACAGAGCCTGATACGCTGACTTCCCCGATGGTCGGCAAAACAAATCGGGCCTCTAGGCCGTCCATTCCGCCGGAGCCGGGGTCGTAGCGGCCGGCGACCGTCATCTTGAGCGGGTGCTTGTTCCAGGGGATATAGACCGACTTCCACAGCGATTCACCCTGGCTGATGTCGAGATCGACCTTGAACGGGAGCCCCTTCGAAGCGGCATACTCACCCTCGACCTTGAGCACGGGGCTTATGCCCTCGGAAGCGACGGTGAAGGAAGGGTCGTTCACCCTGACCTGGGCGAGAGAAAGGGCTCCCGAAAACCCCCAATCGAGCCCCGAAACAGACGGCCGGCGAACCTCGAGAGAGAGATCGGCCGTGCCGCTCAGATCCCACCCGGCAAAGCTTTCCGGGATGAAGGGCATCACGAGCGTGCGCAGGGCCGGAATATCTTGGCCGCGGCCTTCGAGCCGGACCTCGGCCGCCCGCATTTTTCCCAGTTCGTACCGTCCCTCCAGGAAGAGAGGGGCGATGCCGGGAAACCGGGCTTCCAGTGAATTCAAGACCATCGTTTTCCGGCCGAGATCCAGGCCTGCCTTTCCCTTTAGAGTGACATTGTCGAAAGAAAGGCTCTTCCCTTCGGCGGCCATGAAGAAGAGATTTATAAGCGCCGCGTCAAACGAATCCAGGGCCACGGTTTTCCGGCTGAGGTTGAGGCCTGCCCTTCCCGTGAGGGTGGTTTTGTCGAAGGCCAGCCTCTTCCCCCCGTCGCCATCGAAGGAGAGACGCTCAATCTCGGCCTCGAGCGGATTGACGTTCACAACTTCTTTCGTGCCTGAGGCGACGATATGGACCTCGGATTTCCCGGCACTGAGCTTGCCTAGGGCGGCCTTACCGACCGACGACCGGACATCAGCCGAGAGCCTGGGGGCTCGCGAAGGGCCGGCAGCCTGGACCTGGCCGGAAGCCCGGAAATGAAGGGGAACCCCGTTGAAAACATGGTCAAACTCAACGCCTTCGAACGCGAGGGAACCATCGAGGTTGTCATTCTTTTCCTTGCTCGACCGCTGAACGCTGTATTTCCCCGATAAGATAGCCCGGCCGCGCAGCCGGGCCCCGCGGAACTCCATGGGCAGGCGAGGCTCCAGTAGGGCGGCTACGCTCTCCAGCTTGTCGAACCGGACGGCGGCGTCGGCCTCCAGGAATATGCCCTGGCTGAACCTTCCCTCGGCTGTTCCTTCGAGCTCGAGGAGGTCGGGGACGCCAATCTTGAGCCGGGATACGGCGATCTCCTTCGCAGACGGGTCGAAGTTGCCTGCGGAGTCGATCGTGATGTGGGGCAGGGATTGATCGATCCCGGCTAGGACGAACTGCGGCGCATCAAGGGCAAAGGTGGCGTCGAAGACGAGAGATGATCCCAGCCGGAGGGTGCCCGAGGAAGTCAGCCCGCTCCTCAGCCCGAAAGCCCCGCCCTTGTCTTTGATGTCGACATCGGAGCGGCCGATGGAATAGGCAACTCCGCTTTCCTTGTCTCCGGGGATGAGGGAAATATTGACATTCTCAAGGCTCACGGATTGCGAGGGAAGCGAGACTATGAGCCGGGCGTTCTCGATCGATATCCGCCTGACCGAGGCGAGCAAGTCCGATGCCTGGAGCATAATGGCTCTTAAATCCAACGGCACCTCGGGGAAAGCCTTCTGATCCAGGCGGATGACGGCGCCCTCGGCCTCAACTGTATCAAGGGCCGGCTTCTTGCCCCGGACGAGCTTCCAGAAATCTCCCTTGGCTTCGAGCCGCGCCAAGGTGACGTCCCACTTTTGGAGGTCGTTCTCCAGGCCGAGCTCGAGCTCTCCTGCCGTGAGGCGAAAAGGGGAAAGCGAGTAGTCGAGACGGCCGGCGCGGACAGTGAATCCCGTCCTTTTTGCGAGCTGCGACAGCAGGATGTTTTTGACGAGCGGTTTGTCAAAGAAGAAGAGAAGGACAACGGTGATGACGGCGACAATGAGGAGGGCGGCGATAACAAGCCCGAAGCGAAGAACCTTCCTTAACGCCTTCTTCATACGGCTCCCCCTTTGATTATAGCATCAATTGAGTGCTTAAGGCGTCGGGGTCGCAACGAGCTCAGAGTCCCGCCAAGATGTTCCTGCTCTCCCGGAGGAGGATCGATTCGATGGCCGGCGAGAAGGGGAAAAGGGCATAGAACTTGGGGGCGAAGGTGCAGGCGTAGTCGCCGGGTGTGCGATAAGCTCGCTTTGTCGGGAGATATCCGATGTCGCCGTTGGCATATCCGGCTGTCATAAGGGATGGCTGACTCCGGCGGAGCTTCAATCCATAGGCGCAGAAAACCTCTCCGGGAAGACCGATGATCTTCAGACCGCCGACGGCCATCGCTTGGACGGGGATGTTCTCCATCCAAGGAGATTTGCGGAAGGCGGCGTGCTTTTTCTCCGCCCGCTCCCTCCAATTCTGAATGATGCTTCGGACCCCGGAGAATTCCCGGCTGGATTCGAGGGCCGCTTCGGCTTCCTTCTTTAAGTCCCCCTTGGCGGGGACGAGGAGGGGGAGGCGAATTCGATTTTCTGAGGCTCTTAGGCGCGCCTCTGGTTCGAAGATGGCAGGGTCCGCCGCTTTTCTCGCCCTGGAGGCGAGGATCTCGCCATAAAGAGCGAGGTCGGCGGCTGTTGCCCCCAACCTTCTATTCAAGTAGACGACGGGGTCGATGTCGCCGCAGAATCCTTGAAGGAAAACGCCGCGGTCGCCGCCGTGTTCGATCTCCTGGATCACAGCGCCGGGCCAGTCGGCAGAAACCACCTCGGTCGGCCCGAGCGTCACGGCATGGCAGGCGTAGTTCAGAAGGAACAGGCGGCGGTCTTTCAGGCGGAAAACCGCCACGTTGAGCCAGGGATCGATCTCTTGGAAGCTCTTACGCCGGCGGTTGAACCCGATCGGCTCGGCCGCCTCTGAGGCGAACCCGAGCTCCGCGTCTTCTCCCGCGGCGGCCGCCAGTTCAGCTGCTCTCGCTATAGCTTTGGGGAGATGCTTCAGGTACTTGCGGTTCACCCGGCCCAGGCCGGGCATGGCTTCCGTCGCCGGACCGGAGTGGGTGTGGGTGCAGGATAAAAAGACATTCTGGGTCGGCAGGTTGAACGCGGCGCCGACCTGAGCACGGATATTGTCCGCCCGGGTAACGCTCAGACCCAGGAGGTCGCAGCTGATGATGAGAAGACGCTCCTTCCGGTCTTCGAGATAGAGAGCCCGAACCTTGAGGTCGTCGAGAACCTTCTCTGCCTTTCTTTCCAGGTAGAACCCGAAACCCGTGAGGTCGGTCCCGGGCGGGGGAGTGATAACAGCTTCCCCATACCCGGCCCGGAGGGAGCTCACCGCTTTTCCCCGAGGACAAGGTCAAGGCTCTTCAGCCAGAAATCGGCGTACCTCTTCCAGAAGACGAAATTGCAGCCCCAGTGAGGCGCCGGGTCTGATGTGTAGGCAAGAACCCGGCCTCGCCCGAGCCGGCCGAGGACGACCAGAGGGTCCCCGGTCTTCTTTACCTTGAGAAGGATCTCAGCCTCCTTCTTAGGGAGGGTTTTGTTATAACCAAGGATGGGAGGCATCGCCGCAAAGTCAAGGCCCTTGTAAAGTTTCTTTCCAAGCGCTGTGGCCTGGGGGCTGAAACCCTCCGTGCTTTCGACCAGATCCTCGAATTCCAGGCAGCGAACGGGGAGGATCTCGGCGAGTTGCGTCCTGCCCCAGCCGCCCTTGCCGTGCTCTCCGGTGAACGAGTACCACCCGCCCAGGAACATGACCCCTTTTCCGCGGCGGATGGCTTCTCCGGTCAGGCGGATACGGTCGGGGAAGGTCAGCACCTGGGTGCCGAATTTCTCCCTGTCGAAAAAGCTGGGGGCCAGCTGGAAGAGCTTGGCATCGACGTCGCTGAAGATCAAGGCATCGTACTCCTCCAGGATCTTTTCGTAATCGCCGGGGCCCAGCCGGTTGTAGAAATCCCAGGCGGGGACGCTCTCGACACGGTGTCGGCCCGTGGATTCCAGGGCCTCCTTGAGCCACTTTCCGTAATTGAAGATCTCCGCGCCCTTGGTCGATTGGTAAAACGGGGTCTCGATGAAAACGGGTCCCGTCATAATGGCCCA
>DAIPLF010000493.1:0-1658 GCA_036769375.1 Candidatus Aminicenantota bacterium
TCTTTCCACCCGATGATCCACGTGGGCTTCGGGGAGCGCGTGGGAATCGAACCAGGGCTGGAAAAAACTGTTCAGGTCCCGGCCGGAGACCTTCTCCATAATCCTCCTGAACTGGCCCGTGGCCGCCGCCTTGAACTGGTGTGTGCCGTAGAACTCTTTGAGGCCGGAGAAGAAAACCTCGTCGCCCAGCAAGTCGCGGAGCATGTTCAAAACGAGGGACGTTTTGTCGTAGATAATCGCCTGGTAAGCCTCGAAATCAGTGAAGCTGATGCGGGAACCCAGGGTGATCGGCCCCCAGACGGACTTTTTGCCGGTCCATCGTGAGAATTTCTTGAGGATGTCGGCCCAGGCGTCGTCCCCATATTTAGATTGGATGTAGAGGGCCGATGAAAATTGGGACAATCCCTCGCTCAGCCACTGATCCCTGTACCTGGCCCAGGCAACTCCCTGTCCCCACCACTGATGGGCGATCTCATGAGCCAGAAAGTACTCCTTCCACTGGGGGGACAGGTCCACCGGGCTGTCGGGATTTCCCATAAGCCGCTCCCGCAGACCGGGTCCGGCACTGGGGACGCGGGGCAGGTCGTTCACAACAACGAACGAGGCGGGGCTGTGGCCCCCCCTTGTGCTCCAGAGCCTCTGCACCACGCTCAGCTTTTCGAAGGGGAATGAGCCGAAGCGGGATTCGTAGAACTCCAGGATCCGCCCGGCTTCGTCCAGCAGGTTCTTGCGGGGAGAGTGGACATCGGACGAGACATAATGGGCGAGCGGCAGCGGGCTGGAGCTTTCCTGGGCCAAACTCAGCTTCCCTGCAAGGAAGGAGAGATGCTTGACGGGGCGTTTGGTCTCGTAGACCGAACAGGAGCTCCCGACCTTGTCGATCTCCGTCACCCTCTGGACACCGTTCAAAACGCTCTTCTCGACGAGGACTCCGTTGGAGATCACCGAATAAGCAGGCGGGACGATCAGCTTGAGCCGGGCGGTGAAATAATCCTCGGTCAAAGGATGGGGGTACCACTGGGCCGACTGGCTGAAGAGAAAGGTTTCAAAGCGGACCGGCACGGGTTCAGATCTCTCTTCGTACCGTTGCCCGACGACGGTGTCCGTCAGCTGGGCCGGCGGCTCCAGCCGGCCTCGGTAGAACACCTCAATGGTCGTCCTGATGTTCTTGGAGAGGGGCTCGAGGAAATAGACATAAAGGACCCGCCCGACGGGATCCTTGGTGTATAAGAGCTCTCTCCTTTCGCTGTCATAGATGCGCAGGACTTCGAGTCCCGGGTGGAATTTGAACTTGACGGCATCCAAGCCTTCGACCTGACTGACTAAGCCGATCCGGGCCCTGGCCGAGAGATAGTAGTTCTGAGGCTGGAAATCCAGCTCGATCTCATAGTCCTGGACGTCGACCTTCGGGATGAAGCTGATGACCAGCCGTCTTCCTCCCTGCTCCAGCTCAGGAGAATAAAGGCTGATAAAGCGCTCACGGACGTTATCATAAAGGGTAATTTCCTCTTCGGCGAGTGGAGAATAGGCGTAGGTCAACTCCCCTGTCTTTTTGCCATGGAACTGGACCACAGCCTCTTCTCCCTGGGGGAGGAAAGAAAGTGGGTCCTCGCTGAGGGAGCCCTGGATCGTGAAATAGCGCGAATGGTATTTCGAGA
>DAIPLF010000134.1:0-5856 GCA_036769375.1 Candidatus Aminicenantota bacterium
CCGCCGCCCTGACTATCCCCGCTTATTCAGCGGCTTCGATCTCCTTGATCTTAAGGGCGAGACGCTTGGGGGATATGGGGAAGGCGGTTTTGAGCTCCGGGGCGAAGAGCGCCACTTTAAATTCCTCGACCATCCAGCGCAGCTCCTCGATCCCTTTCCTTTTTTCCCGGGGCGTACCCGCGCTGACCTCTTCCTTCAGCCGCTCGAGCGCCTCGATGAAGGGTCGCACCTGTTCAGCCTTCTTCCGGTCCTTCTCGAAATCAACCTTCCCCCGAGACAAGCGCACCTTAAGCGTCTCCAGATAACGAGGGATACGAACCAGCCGGTCGAGAGAATAGACATCTAGGAAATCTTTGGGGACCAGCGCCTCCAGCTCAGCTCTTATTTCCTGACACAGAGATGCCGCGGTGCGGCTCGCTCCGGAGGCCTGCTCGAACTCCTGGACCGCCCGCCGCGTTTCCTGGGTGGCGTCGAAAATCTTGAAAACGGCCTCCCTCAGGGCGTGGCTCTTCTCGAAAAGCGACCGCAGGATCGTTTCGCCATAGGCCTCGAATTCCTCCCGGCTGCGGAGGTCTCTTTGAAAGATCTCCCGCTTGATATTCTCCAGCATCCCTTTTTCGACCGCATCCGGCCCGCCGAAAAATAAGGCCGTCTTTCTGTATTCTTCGAACAGCACAAGATAGCGGCGCAGGAATTCCACATCCTTGGAGAACTTGGCCGCCAGAAGAACCTCAACACCCTTGAGGTGAGAGGCCCGCGCTTCCTCGGCCTTGCTGAACAGACGGATATTGACGCCCCTTTCTCCAGGCTCGAGGCCCGGGTAGGCCGTCATGAACATCCCCACGGGGACGCTCTCCGGAAGCGGGCCGAAATCCCAGGATTCCCGGCCGTCCTTCTCCCACACGGCGCGAGCCGTTCTCCAATCGGCCGACTGCTCCGGGACGAAAGGAACGGCGCCGGCCCTGCGCAACACCTCGATATTCCGGCTGGCGGCCAGCTCGCGGCCTTCCGGGTCGACCACCGCCACCCGCATCTTCAGATGACCCGGAATATCGGCGCTGGCCCATCTGGAGGCAGGGATATCCGCCTGGAACCTTCTTTTCACGAACTCGGCCAGAGTTTCGTAGAGAGAAGGATGGGTGAGCCGCATCTCCCGGGCGATCGTTTCGGCCGTCTCGCCGAACGGCATGAGCTGTTTCCGGTCCGACTTGGGGAGCCCCTTGATCAGGGCCGAGATCTTCTCCCTGAATTGGCCCGGGACCCCCCATTCCAAAGCCTCGGAGGGGATCCCGGCGATCTGTCCGAAGGGGACCCGCAGGGTGACCCCGTCGTCCTCCACGCCCGGAGAGAATTTGTAAGAGACCGCGAACCGCTTTTCTCCGAGCGGGAACTCGTCCGGAAAATTACGCAGCTGATTCTCGTCGGGAGGAAGGAGGAGGAGATCTTTCTCGCTCATCCTCAGGAAATCGTCGTTTCCAACCTGGCGGATCCTTTTTTCCAGGCCGCGCAGGTCGTATACCCCGGCCAACCGCCGCGAATAGAACTCGGCAATGACCGTCTCGTCGATCATGATGTCGCGCCGGCGAAGCTTCTCCTCCATCTCCCGGACCTTTTCCTGGAGGCCTAGGTTGTGACGGAGGAAGGGCGGCGGCTCCTTGACCTCACCTCCGACGAGGGCTTCGTTGACGAATATCTTATGCGCTTCCTCGGGATTCCTCGGCCCGTAAGCCACGTCCCGGTCAGGGACGATCTCCAGGCCGAAGAGCGCGACCTTTTCGCTGGCGCGGACTTCACCTCGGTCCTTTGCCCAACGCGGGCCGGAATAGGAATAACGGCAGAGGTCGCCGCCCAGCTCTTCGAGCCAGGCCGGGTCGATCTTGGCCGCCATCCGGGCAAAAAGGCGCGACGTCCGGACGACCTCCGCCGCGACGATCCAGGGGCGCGACTTATTGAAGAGCGTCGAACCCGGGAAGATCATGACCTCGCGTCCCTTGGCGGCCTGGTACATGTTCTTTTCTTTGTGGGCCGCGATGTTGGCGAGGAATCCGGAAAGGATTGATCGATGGGTGCCGGCGTAAAGCCCGGCGGTCATGTCCGCCCTTTCCGTCCGTCCCGAGGAAATGCCCTGCTCTTTCAGGATGGACAGGATCTGGTCATGGACGAAGCCCCATTCCCTCATCCGGGTATAAGAGAGAAAATGCGCGTCGCAGTATTTTCTCTGCTGGCTCTTTGAGACCAGGTTTTCGGCCGGGCTGTGGAAACGGTCCCAGATATTGAGCAGCGTCAGGAAGTCGGAATCCGGATGGGCGAAGGCCGCCTGCGCTTGGTCGGCCAGGCCGGCCCTGTCCGGCGGTCTCTCCCGGGGGTCGCGGATGCTTAGGGCCGAGGCGATCACGGCCACTTCGCGCAAACACCCTTCCTTCTCTGCCTCGATGAGCATTCGGGATATACGGGGGTCGAGCGGCATCGGGGCCATCCGCAGGCCCAGAGGTGTGAGCTCGTAATCGCGGCCGCTCCCCGTGATGGCGCCGAGCTCGAGGAGCGTTTCGAAGCCGTCCCTGATGTTCCGCGGGTGGGGCCGGTCGACAAAAGGAAAGCGGGCCGGATCGCCCAGCCGCAGGTGGACCATTCTCAGGATGACCTCGGCCAGGTTGGAACGGAGGATCTCGGGCGGAGTATACTCGGGCCGCGCCTCGTAATCCTCCTCGGAATAGAGGCGGATGCAGAGACCCTCCTGAACCCGGCCGCAGCGGCCCTTGCGCTGGTCGGCGCTGGCCCGGGAGACAGGGCTTATGGGCAGGCTGTTGATCCGGGTGCCGGGCTGGTACTGGGAGATGCGGGCCAGGCCGGTGTCGATGACATACCGTATGCCCGGAATGGTCAAGGATGTTTCGGCGACATTGGTGGCCACGACGATCTTGGGGCCCGGCACCGAATAGATGCGGCCCTGCTGGGCGGCCGGAAGCCGGGCATACAGGGGAAGGATCGTCTGTCCCGCGAAGTGCTTTCCCTCCAGCTTTTCGCAGGTCTCCAGGATGTCCTGCTCGGTCGGCATAAAGATCAGGATATCCCCCGCTTGCCTGCGGGATTTGAGCCGTTCGACCGCCCGGACGGCCAGCTCCACGTAGTCGCTCTCGCCGGCGTTCCTGGAGAACGATTCGCGGGTCAGGTACTCGACTTCCACCGGGTACATCCGTCCTCCGACGTGGATGACCGGGGCGCGGCCGAAAGCCTCCGAGAATTTTTCGGTGTCCAGGGTGGCCGAGGTGATGATGACCTTGAGTTCGGGCCGGGCGTCGAGCAGGGTCCGGACGATCCCCAGCAGGAAATCGATGTTCAGGCTCCGCTCGTGGGCCTCGTCGATGATCAGCGTATCATACTCGGTCAGGCCGCGGTCGGATTGGGTTTCGGCGAGGAGCATGCCGTCGGTCATGACCTTGATATAGCCCTCGCGGGCCGTCCTGTCCTGGAAGCGGATCTTGTAGCCGACCGAGCGGCCGGTCGTCTCGCCGAGTTCTTCGGCGATGCGATGGGCGATCGTGATGGCGGCGATGCGGCGCGGTTGGGTGCAACCGATTTTGCCGGTGATGCCCCGGCCGGCCTCGAGACACATCTTGGGGATCTGGGTGCTCTTGCCGCAGCCGGTCTCGCCGGAGATGATGACCACCGGATGACGGCGGATGGCCCGGACGATCTCGGGGCGCTTGGAGGTGATGGGCAGGGCGGGCGGATAATTGAGCCGCGGCCGGCGGCGATAGCGGTACTCGCTCTCCACGACCGACCGCTCCAGCCGCTCAGCGAGACGGGTCAACTCGTCGGTGAGGCCTGTTGGTCGCGCCGCGCCGGCCGTGACCTTGTCTTTTCGATCGGGCCTGTAGACTTTGGGGACTTCGGAAATGCCCTGCCTCCGGAGGAGCTGCTGAAGCCTCCGTGCGGCCATCACCCGGTCCCGCAGCATCGCTCGGGGCAGGAGAGTGCGGATTCTCTGGAGGAGCGGGGCTGTCGGCGCTGGCTCTTGTGGGATCGGGGGCATTTGTTTTTTCTTGTCCTATTTTATTATAATCATAATCAGATTCCACTTGCAGCAGGAGGAAATCATGGAAAGTAATGCATCCATTCGCTGGGGCTGGCTCAAAGGCATGTATGTCTACACGATTTTTGGGGCCGGCGGGTTCGGTCTGGGGGTGCTCTTATTCCCGGATAAGATCCTATCAGCGCTCCGCTTTCCCGCTCAGGACCCGGTCACCCTCGGGCTCTATGGAAGCGTGGCGCTGGCTTCAGGGCTGGCGGCTATCCTGGCTCTTCGCTCCCCCTTGAAGTTCGTCCCTTTGCTGTTGCTCCAGTTGTTCTATAAGCCCATTTGGCTCGCCTTTTTTGCCATTCCCCTTTTTATCAAAGGGCAATTTCCCCTTTATGTCGTTTTTATCTCCGGTGTCTTCATCACATATATCATCGGGGACCTGGTCGCTATTCCGTTTTCCTACCTGTTCTCGAAAAAGTGAGGGATATGTAAACTGAGAGGCGCGGAAGGCCGTATTCTTCGGCCCGAGCGGAAAAGAGCGGTTGCGAAATCCGGATGGGGACGTGGTACAACTTTTTCAGGATAAGGTTCGTCTAAAAGAAAAGAGCGAGATGCTACTGATTTGAGGAGGCTTCCGGTGCTAAAAAAAGGAGTCTTGTTGGCCGTAGTACTAGTGCTTTTGTTGGGGTTTCTTTGGCCGACTTCCCCTCAACCCGCTGGGGCGCGTTCGGCAGAGGAGATCCTGGGGGCCTACGTTGAGGACTTCCGGAGCGATCCGGCTGCCGCGGAGAGGGTCGCATTCGGCATCAGGATCAGCGGCGAGGGCGGCGGCGAATGGCAGGTGGTGGTGGGTGGAGCAAAGGAAGGAGAAAAAAACTTTCCAGTGGAGCTGCAGCGGGGCCTTCCCTCGAACCCGGCGCCCTTTTATACGCTCGACCTCGTCACTCTCCGCAAGATCGACGCCGGCGAGATCAACGCGCTGACCGCAATGGGCCGGGCTCGCTCCAGCGACCCGGCACCGATGGACGTGGAATTCATGGAGGGTTTTCAGCCAGATGCCGGCTTCATCGCGCGTTTCCTTCCCCTCAGCTTCCATTTCTGGACGCGGGGCTTTCCGGAGAAGGTGAGCTTCGGAAAAAGTCACAGCCGGCAAGTGCACGGCGCGAACATGATCGTGTTCTATTACCAGGAGGGCCTCCGCACGGCCTGGGCCCAGATCGAGAAGGGCCAGCATGTCAATGAGGACCCCAAGGACCAGACAAACCCGTTTCCGGCGATGTTCATCGGCATCCGGGGCAAAGCCGTGGCCAAAATAGGCGGCCGCGAGGTGGCCTTGACGGCCGGGGAGATGACCTTTATCCCGGCCGGAGTCAGCCATGAGGCTTGGAACCCCTACGACGAGCCCGCCGAAATCATTCTCCTGATGTTCGGCGAAGGGGCGTGAGGGGAGAAGGCGATGCGCTCCGGCGAAACGGGCCTGGCCTGTCGGCCCCATGCGCTATTGGCCACATTCTTTCTTTTATCAATTGGATTTCCGGTTTCAGACTCGGCCGCACGGCAAGCGAGCGCAGGCCTCGACATCCGTCTCGTAACCGATGAGGCGGACGCCGTCCTGTCCATTCTGCAAGAAACGAAAGCCGGCGGGGCCCCGGCTGCGGCGGACTGGGACCGTCTTTTCTCCACCGAGGGCTATGTCCGCCTCAAGAAGCGGGAGCAATCGCTGAAGCGTCCTTTCGAGGACGAGGATTTCAGAAAATTCGTGCTCTCGGCTGAAATCGCGGCGCGGGCGGACAAGCTGGCCGGGACGCTCGACCACTGGAAGCGGGCTGATTTGC
>DAIPLF010000494.1:0-1646 GCA_036769375.1 Candidatus Aminicenantota bacterium
TCTTCATGCCCTTGGCCTTTTCGGCCTGAGCCTTCTTCCGGGCCATCTCTTCCTGGTCCAGCTCCTCTTCCGCCTCTGCCAGGGCGGCCTCTCCCTCTCGTTCTTCCTTGGTCAGGACTTTTTCCCTCCAGCGGGCGTCGATGATGACGTCCTTGCCTTCGAAGCCTCGGACGGTGATGCTCCCTTCGCTGATGTTCACTTCCACCGTGCCGGGTTTCGCCGGGTCGGAAAAGTTCACCACCGCATGGTCGGCCTGACTCTCTTGAGGACTGCCGGCGGTTCCGGCGGCCCACAGAAGGACCACGATCCCCGCGAGCCTGATGATCGTTTTCATAATCTCCTCCTTTGTCGCATTTTATGGTCTCGTCAGCTGAGTTGGACAAGCCCCAGTTCAGCCAGTTTTTTCACTTTCGGGTTCAGCTTCTTGTTCTGGATCAGCCGCTCCAGCGCCTCCACTGCGCGCCTTTCCCGGATCTCCACCAGGAGGTTGATGAGCGATACCTGGACGAGGGGTGAGGTCTGCCCGGCGAGGGAATCGATGAGCCCCTCTTTGACCTCCGGATGATCATAGAAGAGATAGAGGGCGTCCGCAGCGGCCAACCGGACGTTGGCGTTAGGATCATGGTTCAGAGTCTGGAGCAGGGCGGCGATGATCTCGTCGCCCGGCCGGTCGATCCGGGCGCTCCAGCTCACTCCCATGAGCCTCTCACTCGGAGAAGCCTGCTTGAGGAGCGAGATGGCCACGATCCGGCGCATGCCGTCCACTTCTCCCCTGAGGCTGGCCATTTCCGCCCGCGCGGCCGAGCGAGGGCGTACGCTCAGAAGGAAGCCGCTGCCCAGGCCGGCGGCCATGAGGATGAGAGCGAGGCCAAGCTGAAAGGCGGGCTTTCTGGGCATCAGGCGCCCCAGCCATATGGAGAGAGCCCGTTTAGCCCCTTGCCCTTGCCCTTCCTTTTTCAGCCCTTTCTTGTAGGCTTCGAGCATGCCGTAAAAACGGCTTCTCAGCTCAGCGCTGGGCTCCTCATTGGGCAGGACTCCCAGCTTTGTCCAGATGACGCTGAGGCCTTCCAGTTCCTCCCGGCAATGAGGGCACTCGGCCAGGTGGGCGCGCATCCCGGCCAGGGATTCTTCATCCAGCTCTCCGGCCAGGTAGTCGGCGGTTCTTTCTCTTATTTTTTCGCAATTCATGGGGATGTCCCTCCCTGGAGCTCGAGGTAGATCTTTCCGAGCTCCCTGATGGTCCGGTGGATCGTCGATTTGATCGAGCCGATGTCGCAGCCCAGGAGCTCGGCGATCTCCCGGTATTTCATCTCCTGGAACCGGCTGAGCAGGAGGATCTCCTTCTTGCGGAGCGGCAGCCGGTCGAGGGCCCTCTTGAGCAGGACGGCGTCCACTTCGGCGGTCAGGCGCTCGATGGCGGGAGCCTCGGCCGCGGCCGGTTCCGCGAACTGATCGTCCAGCGGCACCTCCGGCTTCTGTTTCCGGAGATGATCGACGTGGACATTGCGGGCGATCTGGTACATCCAGACGGCGAATTTGCTCTCTCCCTGGTAGGTATCCCGGTATTTGAGGATGCGGAAGAAGACATCTTGGACCAGGTCCTCGCTCACGCTCCGGTTTCCGCTCAGTCTCAAGAAAAAATTGAA
>DAIPLF010000495.1:0-1642 GCA_036769375.1 Candidatus Aminicenantota bacterium
GGCTTTTTGCCGGCCATGGCATAGGCCTTCTTCGCCGCCTGGAAGGTGGATTCGATCCAGGTGATCTCGCGGCGCGAACTGAGGGCGATTGTATCCGTGGCCATGCCGCTGGCGATGATCTTCACGACGGGCTTCTTGAGCTTCTTGGCCACCTCCACCGGGCAGAGGACGAGAGCAGCGGCTCCATCCGTGATCGGCGAACAGTCAAGAATGCGCAGCGGATCGGCCACCATCACGGAGTTGAGGACCGCCTCGACGCTGATCTTGAAGGGGTATTGGGCCAAAGGGTTGAGCGAACCGTTGGCATGGTTCTTGACGGCCACCATGGCCAGCTGTTCCCTGGTCGTGCCGTATTTCTCCATGTGAGCCCGGGCCATAAGGGCATACAGACCCGGGAAGGTGATCCCGTGGTAGCACTCATATTCCTGGTCGGCGGCCGTACCGAGCGCAAAGGTGGCCTCGTGACCGCTGACATCGGTCATCTTTTCCACCCCGCCGACGAGGACTATGTCCGACATGCCGGAGGCGACTTCGATCCAACCCATGCGCAGGGCCAGCCCGCCCGAAGCGCAGGCTGACTCCACCCGGGCGGCCGGGACCGGCACCTGCCCGATGTAATCGGCCAAGAGGGAGGACAGATGCTCCTGTCCGGTGAACAATCCGCTGGACATGCAGCCGACGATGAGCGAGTCGATCTTGTCGATTCCCGCATCGTCTAGGGCCAGGATTGCGGCTTCCGTGAAGATGTTGCGGAGCGACTTTTCCCAAAGCTCCCCCCATTTGTTCATTCCCACTCCGAGGACGGCGACTTCTCTCATGGTCTCCTCCTAATCGGCCATCCGGATCTTGTGGCGGAATTTGGCATAGGTTCCGTATTCCAGATAGTTGATGTTCTTGGCGAGCAGCTCTCGCGTCTTGGGCGCAAGTTCCCTGACTTCGTTTATCCGGTCGGTCACTTTGAGGACAAAGCCATCGCTCCCCGCTCCGGAGCCGTAGGAGACGATGAGCACGAGGTCTCCGGGCTGGGAAATGTCCAGAGTCGCGGTCAGCCCAAGAGGAGAGGATCCGGAATAGGTATTCCCGAGCTTGTTGACGAGCCAGCCCGGCTCGATCTGCTTCTTGGTGAATCCCAGGATCTCACCGGCGCGGAAGGGGAACTTGCCGTTCGGCTGGTGGAAAATGACGTACTGGAAATCCGCCGGCTTCAGGCCGGCTTTGCCCATGATCCCCCTGGCTGCGCCCGTGATGTGCTTAAAATAGGCCGGGTCGCCCGTAAACCGTCCTCCGTGCTGGGGATAATACTGATACTCGCGGCGCCAGAAATCCGGGGTATCGGTGGTATAGGAATAGGTTTCCAGGACTTCGGCGACGACCTTTTCCCGGCCGAAGATGTAGGCGGCAGCGCCGGCCGCGGCCGTGTATTCCAGAGCATCGCCGGGAGCCCCCTGAGAAGTATCCGCCCCCACGCCCAAGCCGTATTTGATCAGTCCGGCTTTGACCAGGCCATAGGCGACGAACATCCCCTCTGTCCCGGCCTTGCAGGCGAACTCAAAATCGGCCGTGTGGACTTCGGGAGTGGCTCCGATGGCCTCGGCCAGGACGGTGCCGCTGGGCTTGACGGCATAGGGATGGGACTCGGAAC
>DAIPLF010000496.1:0-1639 GCA_036769375.1 Candidatus Aminicenantota bacterium
AGCTTCAGGACCAGGTTCCCTCCCGGGGGAGCGGGGTTGGAGATGGCGTGGGCGATCGTCTCTGCCCGGCGAAACCTCGAGGTCCGGGCCTTGCCTCCGGCAAATGCCCTGGCTACGGGTGAGCAGCCTTTGGCCTGCACTCCCACAAACACCGGAAAGTCGGCCGTCAGGCCCTCATCCCTCAAATCGAGGAAGGCTCTCATCAAACCGAGAAGATGACCTCCGGCGCTCACGGGAACGAACAGAAACCGGGGCACGCGTCCACCGAGCTGCTGGAAGACCTCATACCCGGTGGCCTTGTATCCCTCTATCCTCAGCGGGTCGATGGAGTTCATAAAATAGATGCCCTGCTTCCGGCCGATCTCCAGGCTTCGAGCAAAGAGCTCTCCATAATCCCCTCTGACCTTCAGCAGGATGGGTCCGTAGATTCCCGCGGCCCGGACCTTATCAGACGGCGTATCGTCCTTCAGGAGGACTATGGTCCTCAGGCCCGCCTTGGCGCCATAAGCGGCCGTCGATCCGGCCATGTTTCCCGTGGAGACCGTGCCGATCGTCTTGATCCCCCAGGCGACGGCTTTCTGCACGGCAACTGCAGTTCCCCGGTCCTTGAAACTCTGGGTGGGGTTCACGGTCTCGTTCTTGGCATATACCGGAGGGAGATGATACTTCCTCCGGATTCTGTCGAGCATCAGGAGCGGAGTATCCCCCTCGCCCAAGGAAAGGGACCTGTCCACGTGCGACAGGGGAAGGAAGCTTTGGAACTTTTCGAGGGAAAGCTTTCGCTCCAGGGCGAACGGCCTCTTTCGAGGCGGCGAGGAGATCAGCATCGGCTCATGGCAGATCGGACAAAAAAAATCAAAGACATTCAAGGCGAATTTCTTGGCGCAGAAAAGGCACTCCAGGCGGTCCATTGGCTTTCCTCTCCTAGGATCGATGTATTGTATATCGGGCCCGGATGAAAAGCCAATTCCCGGCGGGAGAAGCTCCAGACGGAGCGACCCGACCCTTGAAGGAAAGCCTGAAGAGATAGAGGGGAGGTTGTAAAATCGCCGGCAGACGGGTAAAATCGGGCGGTGTGAGCTGGGTCAAATGACAGACGATGAAGGCTATATGCGTCTGGCCCTGGCCGAAGCCGGCAGAGCCGGGAAAAGAAACGAGGTGCCGGTCGGGGCAGTGGTCGTCTTAGACGGCAAGGTTATCGGCCGAGGTCACAATCGTCCGATCGGCCAGTCTGATCCGACCGCCCACGCCGAGATCCTGGCGATTCGCAGGGCCTGTCGAAGGAGAAAAACTCACCGCCTTAGCGGCTGTGACCTGTACGTAACCTTGGAGCCCTGCCCGATGTGCTTGGGCGCAGTTGTCCAGGCCCGCCTGAGGAGGGTCGTGTATGGGGCTGCTGACCCGAAAGCAGGGGCCGTCCGGTCGGTCATGCGGTTCCCGTTCGGGAAGCTGAATCACCGCCCGGAGCTCAAGGGCGGACTTCTGGCCGAGGAATGCGGGCTCCTCCTCAAAGAGTTCTTTGCGGGGAAGCGGAAAAAATGAAATGCGGAGAGGTGGCCGAGTGGCTGAAGGCGACGGTCTCGAAAACCGTTATCCTGAGTTATCGGGATCGTGGGTTCGAATCCCACCCTCTCCGCCA
>DAIPLF010000135.1:0-5805 GCA_036769375.1 Candidatus Aminicenantota bacterium
CGTTCCTTCATCTGTCCTTTCCAGCAGACTCCATGGGAGAGGCGGCCCGCCACTAGGGCCGGATGAGGTCCTGCACCGCCCGGACGATGTGGGAGGCGCTGATGCCGCAGGCCTCCAGCAGCTCCTGGGGCTTTCCCGAGCGGGGGAGATCCCGGACGCAGAGGTGGATGATCCTGGCCCTGCCGGCCAGGCCGGCGGCGACCGCCTCGCCCAGCCCGCCTCCGGGAAAATGGTCTTCAACAACGATGACCCGGCCGCCCGTCTGGGCCGTCTCGCGGGCGATGGTCTCGATGTCCAACGGCTGAACGGAATAGGCATCGATGATCCGCAGGCCGATGTTCTCTTTTTGCAGCTCATCATGAGCTTTCAGGGCTTCTAACACGGTGATGCCGGCGGCGATCACCGTTGCGGCGTCTCCGTCCTGACGGCGCAGGACCTTGGAGCCTCCGACGGGGAACTTCTCCTTCCTCGAATAGAGCAACGCCGTGGCCGGCCGCGTAGTGCGGATGTAGGAGATCCCCTTGTGGCGAGCGGCCGCCTCGACACAGGCTTCAGTTGAAAAGGCGTCGCTCGGGTAGAGGACGACACACCCCGGAATCGGCCGGAAGATGGCCATGTCTTCGAGTCCCATCTGGGAGGGCCCGTCCTCGCCGATGCTCACGCCCACGTGGGAGCCGCAAAGCTTGATGTTGGCAAAGGAGTAAGCGGCCATGCGAATCTGATCGTGGGCGCGAGTGAGGAAAGCGGCGAAAGTGGCGATGAAAGGGATGAACCCTTTGGCCGCCATCCCCAGGCCCATCCCGACCATGTTCTGCTCGGCGATGTAGGACTGGAATGATCTTTCCGGAAAAGAGGCGAAGAACTTCTCAGCATAGGTCGAGTTCTTGACGTCGCCGTCGAGGGCGACCACCCACTCGTTGACCCGGCCGAGCTTTTCCAGACCGATCCCGTAAGCGAGCCGGGTGGCGGTCTTGTCGGCGTAAGCCGTCCGCTCAAAAGCGAATGAGCTCTTCCAGGCCGGCCTAAGCGCTTTTTGGGGAGACCGGACAAGTCTCCTCGAATCAATGGCCGGCAGCGGACCGACCTCCTGGAGAGCTCTCTCGAGCTCTTCCTCCTTAAGCGGCTTGCCGTGCCATCCGTTCTTGTCCTCGATAAAGGAGACACCTTTGCCCTTGATCGTCTTGGCCAACACGACCGCCGGGCCGCCCGACTTGCGGATATTCTTCAATACCTCCAAGATGGCCGGGACATCATGCCCGTTCACCCGGTGAACCGCCCAGCCAAAGGCCTTGAACTTGCGCGCGTACGGACCGAGGTGGTGACCATGCATGGTGGGTTCGGACTGGCCGAGCCGGTTGACGTCCACAACGGCGACCAGGTTCTCAAGGCCGAAATTAACCGCCGCGGCAGCCGCTTCCCAGACCGCTCCCTCGGCGCATTCTCCGTCCCCCATCATCACAAAGGTGCGGCCCGGAGAATGACCCAGCTTTTGAGCGAGAGCGATCCCCACGCCGACCGAGAGGCCCTGCCCCAGGGAGCCGGTGGCCGCCTTCACCCAGCTCATCCGCGGCGTGGGATGGCCTTCGAGGCGGGAGCTGATCTTGCGTAGGTCCGTGAGCTCCTCTTCAGGGATAATTCCCGCTTCGGCATAGGCCGCCCAGAGAATGGGGGCTGCGTGGCCCTTGGACAGCACAAATTCATCGTTGCCCCAGTCTTCGGGGTCGCTGACTTTATACCTCATCTCACCGAAAAAAAGGCAGGCCATGAGGTCGGCCATGGAGAGGCAGGTCGTGGGATGTCCTGAACCGGCCCGGGTGGTCATACGCAGAGAGTGGATGCGCAGCCGGGTCGCGATCTTTCTGAGGTCGTCGGCTCTCGTCATGGGAATCATCCTTTCCTTGATTACGTGCCTTGGGGAAGCTCATTATCATATCAATAAAAGCCAAGGAACAACAGCAATTCTCCTCTTTCTGGGTGAGGCGCCGGCCGAAAAATCACCCCGGATATCCTCTCCCGCGGTTATTGACCCCCGGGGCCCGACCCCTGACAATAGGCGGCGAGGACGGATCTCCATGCCGGACCGAAAGACGACAGAAATGGACGATATGTACTGGAAAGCAGGACAGATCCTCGATCTCTTGCAAGACATTGAGCTCACCGTGGCCGCGCTATACAGGCGCTTCTCTCATATCTTCGCCCAGGACAGGGTCTTCTGGGAGAACCTGAGCCAGGACGAGGAGAGCCATGCCGTCATGGTGCAAGAATTGAGGAGCACTCTCCTCAAAAACGGGTCGCCCTTTGAGCTGGGCAAAATCAGTTTCACGACTCTCAGCACCTATCGTCAGGGCATACAAAGGCAGCTGGACCGCCTCGAAAGGGGCGAGCTCCACCGGCAAAACGCTTTCTTCATCGCCCGGGACTTCGAGAAGACCCTGATCGAGCATCGCTTCTACGAATCGATCCGCAGTGAAAACCCGGGATACCGGGCTATCCAGGAGAAGATCCGCGTCGAGACTGAGTCCCATCTGCAAAAGCTGGAGAACTATATCAAAACACTCTTTCCATTTTAGCGCGCAAAGGGGAACAGCGATGAGGTTGGCCATCACAATGGACGAGGCCATCGAGCTCGAGGAGAGAATCCAGTCCTGCTATGGGCTCTTGAGCAAGGCCACCCAGGACGGAGTGGCCCAAGAGCTGAAGCAGCTGGCCCATGAAGAAAAAAGCCATGTCCGTGTCCTCCGCGCGGGAAAGAATTTCGTTGTCCGGGCGCCGGACGTCTTCGGCGGAGAGGCGGTCTCTGATACCGAGCTCCGATCGGGGATCAAAGCCGCCGCCGACCTTGAGGAAAGGTTGAAAGCCCAGAAGATGGGATACCCAAGGGCCCTGAAGAGGATCTGCGACCTAGAGAAGAAATGCGAGCGGATCCATATCAACGCGGCCGGGGAGTTCAAGGACTATTTCATGAAGAAGCTCTTTGAAGCCCTGGCCAGGGCGGACGCCGAACACCGCCAGCGGGTGCAGCGGCTGATCGCCCGGCTCTGAGCCGGGCTACCGCAGCATTCTCAGGACCCGGGCCCGCGGCACCCTTTCTTCTCCATTTTTTCCTCCCCGGGAACGGGCTTCTCCCACTCTTAGCAACTCTCCCACTGGAAGTCAACCGCCCTCGCGTCATAAAATAGACGAGAAGGAAGGAGGTCATCATGATCACTTGCGAAGAAAGGAGTGACGAGGTCCCCCTTTGTCCGCACTGCTCCGCTCCGCTGCATACGGTGTCGTGCCGGAGGCTGTCATCAGCTTTCGGAAAACGCTATATCTACTATTGCCCGGGCTGCAAAAAGACCCTGGGGGTTTCCCACCGCAAGGGCTTCTGGATGGGCTAGAGGATTCCGGCGCTGCTCACCTGTTTCTTAGGAGCGCCAGGACCGCGGAAAGTAAAGCTTCTCGAAGAGGGCCAGGGCATAGAAGTCGGTCATGCCGGCGATGAAGTCAGCCGCCCGCCTCTCGGCTGAATCGCCCTTGGGGAAAGGCTTGATATATTCGCCGGGGCGGGCCAGCACGTGGTGGTAAAGATCGGTCAGGATCTTTTTTGCCTTTTCCACTTCCTCCCTGGCAAACGGACTGCTGTAAACCTTCTCATAGAGGAACTCCCGGAGGTCGATCAGGGCCTTCAGGATCTCCCCGCTCATGGTGATCCTTTGCATGTCGATCTTCAAGCTGGAATTGACCACGTCCTCGACCAAGCGGTCGATGCGGGAAGCATGCCATTTGCCCAGACTCTTGACAATGGCGGGCGGGATCTCCTCGTCCTTGATGACCCCGGCACGGATGGCGTCGTCAATGTCATGGTTGACGTAGGCGATGACATCAGAAACCCTGACGATCTGCCCTTCCAGGGTCTTGGCCAGGTCAGCGGGATCAAGCTCCAGGATCTCCCCCCGGCCCTTGGAGTGCCTGGCTATGCCGTCCCGGACTTCGGCCGTCAGGTTCAAACCCTTGCCCTCATACTCCAGCTTTTCGACAACGCGCAGACTCTGCTCGAAGTGGCTGAATCCCTCCGGGAGGAGGGCATCCAGGGTGTCCTCGCCGGCGTGCCCGAAGGGAGTGTGGCCCAGGTCGTGCCCGAGGGCAATGGCCTCGGTCAGGTCCTCGTTGAGCCGCAGGGCCTTGGCGATCGTCCTGGCGATCTGGGAGACCTCCAGCGTATGGGTCAGGCGGGTTCGGTAGTGGTCGCCGAAGGGGGCCAGAAAAACCTGCGTCTTATGCTTGAGCCGACGGAATGATTTGGTGTGGATGATCCGGTCCCGGTCGCGCTGGAAGGCCGTCCGGAGAGGATGCGGACTCTCGGCCCTGACTCTTCCCGCCGAAGCGGCGCTCAGCGTGGCCTTGGGGGAGAGCGTCGCTCGCTCGATCTCTTCCAACTTCTCCCGGATTGTCATGGTCACAACGGCCAGGGCTCGTTCTTCTCGGCCTGTTGGATCAGGATGTGTGGGACGGGGAAGCTGATCTCCTGACGGTGTGAGAGCTCCATTTTTTCGGTCACGAGCTCGAAGGAGGCCCGAATACCGACGCGGTTCATCAGCGCAAACGGCCCCTCGGGCCAGAGGAACGCAGCCTGACAGAGCGTATCGACATCGGCCGGGACGATCAAACCAGCCTCGACGACTTCTGCGGCCGTCATAAAGGCCACAGCTAGGAACCTCCTCTTGAGCGTATCGAGGGCCCGAGGATGGTCGGGTCGAGGGGTCCTTCCCGGCGTCAGCAACTGCTCGATCGAGATCAGCTTTCCCGATTCCCTGGCCTCGCTGAATTTCTCCCTGAGTCTCGCCGGCGGAGAAAAGAAGTTGTCGTAGACGCAGGCCAGAGGCTTGGCGCAATCCGCGGGGTCGGAAAAAGACTCCAGGCAGGAGGCGGCCAGGTCAAAGCCGACGCTCTGAAGAAGCCGGACAAAACCCACAGGCATCCCAAAGGCATCCGTCCCGGCTCCCTCCACTTTGGAGGTGCCATAGCCTTCGTCGAGCATTCTCACGGCCTCCAGAAGCAGGGCGACAAAGATGATGTTGGCGACTCCGCCCTTGCGGTAGCGCAACAGGCGAACGGCCGACTTGCGGGCCTTGGACAGATAAAGGGCGGCCGTTTCCAGGGCTTTGGCCGACGTTTGGGATAAGCCCGAATATTCGGCCGCATGATTTTTATGGGCGGGAAAAAAGAAATGTGTCCAAAGAAACCGGTCCGGCCTCCGGGTCTCTTCGGCCAGCATTTCAGCATCCAGGCAGGAGGTGTTGCTTGACAGGACGATTTCCGGCGCGCAGAACTCGTCAAGCCAGTTGAACAGCTCTTTTTTCAGGCCGATGTTCTCGCTGACCGACTCGATGACCAGCCGGAGCCCCTTTCCTCGACAAGCCTCCTGGAGGTTCATGCCATAAAGAATGCGCCCCCCGATCTCCTCGGTTTGAGGAAGGGAAAAGATCCCCTTGCCGACCGCTTCCTCGAGTTCAAAACGGATGAAGGCGCGCGCTCGATCAAGGCTCTCTTGACGGCGCCCGAGAAGCCCGACGCCGACTCCGTTTTGGGCGAATCCCTGGGCCAGGCTGGCGCCCATCAGGCCGGAGCCAACGACAAGGACTTCGACATCATCCGGTCCGGTCACTCGTTCCTTCCATCCCTCCAAGGTCGCTGGGCTAATTATATCACACATCCAACTTGACTTTCACCCCTCTCGCGGCCATACAACCAGAGGCGAGGGGTGGTGGGTGGAGAAACCCGCATGAGCAATGAGCGGGCACGGTTTCTCGACCGTAGGGAGAG
>DAIPLF010000497.1:0-1629 GCA_036769375.1 Candidatus Aminicenantota bacterium
TCACCCTTTTCTTCGCCTCAGAGAATCTGTAAAATAGCACAAATGCGCGCGAAGGCTCAAGGGACGAACCGCGCCCTGAGCTTTTCCCAAAAAGCCTACCTGATCCTCGAGGACGGCACGGTCTTCGAAGGCGACTCCTGCGGCTGCGAAGGGGAGGCGCGGGGCGAGGTCGTATTCAACACCGCCATGACCGGCTACCAGGAGATCCTCACCGATCCTTCCTATAAAGGCCAGATCGTCACCATGACCTACCCGCTCATCGGGAACACCGGCTGTAACAGAGAGGACGTCGAATCGGGCCGGCCTTGGGTCGAGGGGTTCGTCCTCAAGGAGATGGCCGCCGCCCCGTCCAACTGGCGCTCGGGGGAAAGCCTCCCGGACTATCTCAAGCGGCACCGGATCCCGGGCATTCAGGGCATAGATACGCGCAGACTGACGAGGATCCTCAGGAGGACCGGCGCCCAGCGGGGACTCTTGACGACCTCGCCTGCGGACCTCCCAAACCTCCGAGAACGGATCCGGACGGTCCCTTCGATCGTCGGCCTCGACCTCGTCAAGAGCGTGACCTGCCCCGAGCCATACCATTGGCGGAAAGGAACCTATGGCTGGCCCAAGGGCTATCCGAGCAGGCGGCGGTTCGATTATTTCGTCGTCGCCTATGATTTCGGGATCAAGCGGAACATCCTGCGCAGCCTGGTCGATGAGCGGATGGAGGTTCTTGTCGTCCCGGCATCGACGCCGGCCACAGAAGTCCTTAAACTCAAGCCTTCCGGCATATTTCTCTCCAACGGGCCGGGCGACCCGGAGCCCGTAGAGTACGCCGTCGAGAGCATCAGGGCGTTGATCGGCAGAGTCCCCCTCTTCGGGATCTGCCTCGGCCATCAGCTCGTCGGCCTGGCGCTCGGGGGGAGAACCTACAAACTCAGATTCGGCCACCATGGGGCCAACCACCCCGTGAAAAACCTGGAGACAGGCGCCATCGAGATCACGTCTCAAAACCATGGCTTCGCCGTGGACATCGATTCGCTTCATGGCCTGGCCAAGCTGACCCATATCAACCTCAACGATCTGACCTCGGAGGGACTCTCGCTCCGGGAAAAATTCCTCTTCGCTGTCCAATACCACCCGGAGAGCTCGCCCGGGCCCCATGATTCGCGCTACCTCTTTCGCGACTTCGCCCGGATGATGGACGATTTCAAGGGGAAGTGAAGTGCCCAGGCGCGAGGATATCCATTCCATCCTGATCATCGGCTCCGGACCGATCATCATCGGCCAGGCCTCGGAGTTCGATTACTCCGGGACGCAGGCGCTCAAGGCGCTGAAAGAAGAGAACTTCCGGCTGATCCTCGTCAACTCCAACCCGGCCACGATCATGACCGACCCCGAGTTCGCCGACCGCACCTATCTCGAACCCCTGACTGCGGATTATCTGGAACGCATCATCGAGAAGGAAAGCCCTGACGCGCTGCTCGCCACCCTGGGCGGGCAGAAGGCGCTTAACCTGGCCCTCGAGCTGGACGATCGGGGCGTCCTTCGGGATCACCACGTGCGTCTCATCGGAGTGAGCGCCGCTTCGATCCGCAAGGCCGAGGACCGGCTGCTCTTCCGCCGGGCCATGGAGAAAATCGG
>DAIPLF010000136.1:0-5760 GCA_036769375.1 Candidatus Aminicenantota bacterium
CTTACATGGCGCACATCGGCGGATTTCTGGCGGGGTTTGTATTGACCTTTTTGTTCCGTGGAGGTCGCGGGGCGCGGGCGACGAGCTGAGTCACACCGATAGCCGATCAGCCTATTTTAGTACTTCGCCCAACAGATTCGAATATTTCAGGATCCGGCTTAGGGCTTTCTGCCGGCTGGCGGGCAGCTGATTCCCCCTTCCCGGAAGGCCCTCAGGGAGCCTGCCGTGTGCACAATTCTGAGCACATCCCCCCGCACAAGACTTGTAATCCGTTCATCCTGCGACAATTGAGACGGTAGTCCTGCTGCCTTCTAAGCAGCGGGTCGGGGATTCGAGTCCCTCCAGGCGCGCTCTCTTAGCTACGTCCCATCTTCCCGCAATTTTAGAGGTTTTTATCTTCTTGACACAAGTCTGCGGCCACGGATAACATCATTTTGAGATGGGAGGCATAGGTTCCGAGCCGAAGGGCGCGGCATGCGAGACGCCAAACGAGATGGACGGATGACGTTCTCCGCGGACATACTGGAGAGACTCCCATGGCGCAAACACCACATATTAACCAGGAGCACCGTGCCATCTTGCTGAGCATTGCCCAGAGGGCGATGCGAGAAAAAGGCCTGCTCCCCAGCTTTTCGGCCGCGGTGCTTGCCGAACTTGACAGGATCCAGGCGCCGGCAAGCGTGAGTGGCGAGTCAGCCGGTGATCTTTCGGGGATTCGTGATCTGACGGACCTTCCTTGGGCTTCCATTGACAACGACGACTCCCGCGACCTGGATCAGCTTACCACCGCCGAGGTCCTGCCCGGAGATAACGTTAAGATCCGTGTGGCCGTGGCCGACGTGGATGCGCTGGTCAAAGACGGGTCGGCCATCGACGATCACGCGCGCCACAACACGACCTCGGTGTATACGCCGGCCAAGATCTTTCCGATGCTGCCTGAAAAGCTTTCGACCGGGCTCACTTCCCTGAATCTCGATGAGGAGCGCCTGGCCGTTGTCGTGGACATGGTGATCGGTGCCGACGGTTCCTTGCAGGACTCGGGCATCTACCGGGCGCGCGTCCGCAATCATGCGAAGCTCGCTTATAACAGCGTGGCCGCCTGGCTCGAAGGGAACGGCGCCGTCCCCAGGGAGATTGCGGCCGTCAATGGACTTGCGGATAATCTGCGCGTGCAGGACCGGGTCGCCCAGAGCCTGAAGGATTTGCGGCACGCCCATGGGGCGCTGACCCTGGAAACCACCGAGGCGAAACCGGTCTTTGACGGTGATCAGATCCGCGATCTCGAAGTCGAACGGAAGAACCGCGCCAAGGAGATTATCGAAGATTTCATGATCGCAACCAACGGGGTGACCGCCCGGTATCTCGCGGCGAAGAATTTCCCTTCCATCCGCCGTGTGGTGCGCACGCCCAAACGCTGGGGCAGAATTGTCGAACTGGCCCGGGAGCGCGGATTCCGGCTGCCGGATAACCCGGATCCGGCGGCGCTCGATGGCTTTCTCGTCAAGGAGAAAGCCACCCATCCGTTAGGCTTTCCCGACCTCTCCCTCGCGGTGATCAAGCTTCTGGGAGCCGGCGAATATATCGCAGAACTGCCCAGCGACGTGGCCCCAGGGCATTTTGGTCTCGCGGTCAAGGATTATGCCCATTCTACCGCTCCGAATCGCCGCTACACAGATCTGATCACGCAGCGCTTATTGAAGGCCGCAATGGCCGGCCAAGCCGCGCCGTACAGCTATGCCGAACTGGATGTGCTGGCCAAACATTTCACCGAGGAAGAGGATGCCGCTAACAAGGTCGAACGGCAGGTCGGTAAATCCGCGGCCGCGCTCCTCCTTGAAGCGAGGATCGGCGAACAGTTTGACGCCATTGTCACGGGGGCTTCTGATAAAGGCACCTGGGCAAGGTTGCTTGCCATCCCCGTCGAAGGAAGGGTAGTGCGCGGGTTCGAGGGTATCGATGTCGGCGACCGGATTCGCGTGCAGCTGATCGCCGTGGACGTTGAGCGGGGATATATTGATTTCGGGAAGGTCGGTTCGTCAAGAGAGACGACGTAGTCTGAGCCTGGCCCTGCCCGACGACATCCCGCATAAAGAACCTACTGGCCGCTCTTCTCGGGATGCGGGCGTTCTTTACCAAGCGGCACAAAAGCATCTTTCGTCGGGCCAGATCGTGCCGAGCCTGGCGATGTCGGACTGACCGTAAAATCCCTTCCCAGGCGGTAGGCTTGGTCGAGCCAAGAGCGCCTCATATCTGGAGTCGAAACGTCTGCGCCATAGAAATAGGCGTGCTCGACCTTCTTCACGCCGGGAAATCGGAGTCCCCAATTATCGATAATGCTGGTCATCGCTTTTCCGAATTCTCCCTGATAGGTCTCTTCGGTGAAGTGGGTCGTGTTGATGACCAAGGCCTTCTCATGACGGAGAAGGGGTATCCGGCCGGCGGATGCCCCACGCCACCCCTCCGGCGTCAGGCTGTACGCAAAGCCGGGGGCGAAGACCCGTTCGAACCATCCTTTGAGGATGGCTGGAAAATTCATCCAGTAATTCGGGGCGATGAACGCCAGCCCCTGCGCCCGAGCCAGCCTCTTCTGCTGGGCCACGACATCCTTGGGCATCTGGTTCCGGATGATCTTTACGAGCTCCAGAGGGCTTTTCCCCTTCAGCCAGAGCTTGGCCACGACCCGCTGGACCGGGCCGCCGCAAAAGTCCAGGATGCTTTTCATCAAGTCCATCTGCTCCAGCATGTCGAGAGGCATGCTGTCATGGATGTAGCTGGCAAAGTCCCGGGTCCGGAACACGGGGTCGAACCGGATCGCATAAAGATCGACGATGTCGTTGGTATGCCCGGCCTCCCTGAGCCCAGCGTCGAACTGACGCAGGATGGCGTGGCAAAATGACTTGGGGTTCGGGTGGGCGATAACGGTCATGACGTTCATAGCGATCTCCCCCTCAAGAGGCGTCGGACATGCCCGTGGATCTCTGCCTGCCGGCGGCAGCCCTGACGACCAGCCCCACTCCGAGGATGATGAGCAGAATCGGAATGAGGGGAAGCTCCTGACCGATGATGCGCCCGATCCCGGCCGAGAATGCGACGAGACCCACGATGATGCCGAAGCCGCTTGTCTTGACGCCGAGAATACGCTTGGCGACGTTGAGACCGAGCACGATCAGCCCAGCCCCGACCAGCCACGCCCCTTCCGGGAACATCGCCTTGGGCGCCAGCCACAAGCCCCCGGTCATGATCAAGACCAGGGCCATGGCGATCTCATCGAGGCGTTTGCCTTGACGACGGCTGCCGGACTGATCGGGTGATCCAAATTCTTTCATGGTCGTGTTCATTTCAGCTCCTCCATTCTTGATTGATCAGACGTTCGGCACGGCCTTGGCTCGGCGGACGGCAAGCTCCGCTTGGTAGAGCTTCCAGCCAGGCCACCAGGTCGCGTGCCACCGATGGATTCGCGCGGAAAGCGAGCGGGGCTTCCGCGCCGCCTTGCGCCGGATAGGGCAATCGGCGCATTTGTGAAGCTTCATCAGAGATTCGATCATTTCACACCTCCGGTTTATTTGATCCTTATCATTCTTCTCTTCCATGGCCTTCCTTCTTGCTGGCATCTTGCGGTTCGTCTTTGGCTTCATGCTTCCCATTCATCAATGATCTCATCACCTCTGCGCATAGAGAGCCGAGCCCTTCTTCGCCCATGATCTTCTGCATCATCTCTGCGCTGGACAGTCCTTCAAAACAGGTGCTGACCTGTTTTGGCTGCTCCTTGTCGTTTTTCACTTTGGCCTTCTCGTTCTCTCTTAGGCTCCGCCTGTCCTTTTTGCGGGAAGCATGCCAGGACGAGGCCAAAGGCGAAAACGTCGGATAACTTATTGATAACGAAAACAATAAAGATACCGGGATGGACCCGGAGAAGAGGGAGAAATCAAGGATAGGTTACCAATGGTAACATGCGCAATGATCCGAAATTACCCTTGGTAACAAGGCCCGCTTACGGCTTCGGTCCGAGAAGGCTGGCGCTCGAGCGCGTCAGCGGCTCTTTCCTGGCCTTTGGAGGTTCCAGCGTTTCCGCTTCTCCCATAGGTTCTTCCGGCTGATCCCCAGGATCCCGGCGATCTGCTCTTCGGAATGGTCCCCCTGCAGCATGGCGATGGCTTGTTTTGCATATTCCTCGATGGAGACGCAATCGCGGGGGCTCCAGGAGGACTCCGCCCCCGCTGAAAATTTGGGTGGAAGCTGTTCCGGGCGGATGGGATTCCCTTCGTCGGTGAGATGCAAAGCATATTCGATCGCGTTCTCCATTTCTCTCACATTCCCCGGCCAACGGTAATTCATGAAGGCTCTCAGGGCTTCCGGTGAGAGCCCGGTGACGCTGCGGGAATGCGCGTCACAGAGACGCTGGAGAAGGTGAGCGGCCAGGGGAGGGATATCTTCCTTTCTATCACGGAGCGGAGGCAGAAAGATGGGGATAACGTTCAAGCGGAAGAAGAGGTCTTCACGGAATGATCCATCTCGGACGGCCTCTTCGAGATCCCTGTTCGTGGCCGCGATGATCCGGACATCGAGCTTCCTGATCTTGGTTTCACCCACACGGCGGCTTTCCCCTTCCTGGAGAAAACGAAGCAGCTTGACTTGCGCCGATTGAGGGATCTCTCCGATCTCGTCAAGAAAGGCTGTGCCGCCGTCGGCGGCCTCAAGGACGCCTTGATGGTCCCTCACGGCCCCTGTGAAGGATCCTCGGGCGTGCCCGAACAACTCTGATTCCAGCAGATTCTCGGGGATCGCCCCGCAATTGATCGTCACATAGGGCTTATCTTTTCGATCCGAATTGAAGACGATGGCCCGGGCGATGAGCTCTTTTCCCGTCCCGGATTCCCCGGTGATCAGGACCGAGCTCGTCGTGGAGGCCACCCGTTCGACGAGGCGAAAGATCGCTTTCATCCTCTTGGACTGGGTGACGATATTATGGAACTGGGCCTGGCGTTCGATTTCCCGGCGGAGCGTCATACAGGTCTCCGAGAGCCGCATCTGTTCCGTCACGTTGCGGACGACTTCGACGGCGCCGACAATGCGGCCCTCTTGATCTCTGTAAGGCCCGGCAAAGACCTCCATCCAGAGGATGTTTCCGTTCGGCAATCGGATATCCCGGAGCGCGCTCTTGGGTTTCCCGTCTTTGATGACATCCAAGATGATGCAATTTTCGCAAGGCTCCCGGCGCCCGCGATAGGCCTCGTAGCACGTCTCACCGATCTTGACGCCATAGAGCTTCTGGACGGCCTCGTTTTGGAAGAGGACCTTCAAATCCCGGTCGATCACCGTGATGGCGTCGCTGACGGTGTTCAACACGGCCTCGAAGAGCGCCTCTCGATGGAATGACAGGAGATCTGCTTTCATTTTGGCTCCAGAGTTATCGCCGTCGGATGTAAGGCCTGAAGTGAGCGAGGCCGGGCGATGGCTGTCTTTCCGCTTTCGGTGCGAGGAAACCCGCCGGTGCGTTCGACGGATCGGACATTGATTTCCTTTTATCGGAGTATATGGAGAAGAAATTAGAGTGTCAAGGTTAAGGCATCGTCTCCCACCTAGCTCAGAAGGCAGGATAGCCTTTCAAAAGGAGATGACGGCGAGAGGAAAGAAAGGCGTGGCCGGCCAAAGGCCCGAACCCGGCCGAGATCTAACGGAGGATCCCGGCGCTCCCGCCCTTGTAAGCGACTTCGTTCGCATCCAGGTTCTGGCTCGTCCGTTCGCCTATGACATTCGACA
>DAIPLF010000137.1:0-5745 GCA_036769375.1 Candidatus Aminicenantota bacterium
CCGGCTGGGCCGCTTCCCTCTTAAGTCAGACGAGTGATCAGCTTGAATTTCTTATCGTCCCAGAGCGGCTCGAAATCGATCTCGTTCTGCGCCAGGACCCGATAGAACTTATCCTTCTGGAAGGCCTTCTTGAGGCATTCCATGGCCTCGTCCGGCTGGCCCATCAGGATATGGGCATCGGCCAGGAGATAATAGACCCTCCCCTCTTCCTCTTCCATCTCCAGGGCCTTCTCCAGGAGCTTTAGGGCTTCCTCATGGGCGCCGGAGTTGATCTTGGTAATGCTGTAATAAACATAATCATCGATCGTCTTCAGGGAAACCGTTTCTTTTTTGCCTTTTTCCCGGGTCATATGGAGGTACAACTTGGCCCGGTCCACGAGCTCTTTCTCGGTATCATACTTCTCGAGAAAAGACTGCAGCAGCTCCTGGGCTTTGTCGAACCGTCCTTTGTGGAATTCCTTCATGGCTTCGGCATAGGCGGCCAGGGCCTTCTCATACGCGTCTTTCTTGGTTTTTTCTTCCTTCACCTTGATCTCCTGAGTTGGACGAGTAGCATCGACTATTTTAGCCTAGAGCGTGCTATTTGACAAGAAAGATGCCCTCATCCTTGAAGGAATGGAGGGAAGGCGTCCTTTTCGTAAACCCAGAAATCAGGGTGATCAAGGAGGAAAAGGACCGCCTGGTGATGGAGGCGGTGGCCGGCCCGCTCGGCCCGAAAATGGCCAAACAGGGGATGGCCGAAGAGCGCCAGGTCGCCTATGAGGTCAAGGACTTTGTGGCGGACGAACTCATCCTCAAATCGAAGGGACCCGCTGATGACTTTCTCTTCATCAAGGACCACCGCATTATCCAGGTTTCCACCTAGGGCCAAGCCTCGCTGGCGGAGCCCGGAGACATCCTTCAGGAAGCCGAACGTCCGGGCAGGAGCGATCTCATCTAGAAAGAACTTCCGCGTCAAGGAAAAAGAGATCTCCTGCCGGCCGATGAACGGATGGGAAAAATCGATGGCGCAGGACACACGGAAGTCGGGATCGGGAAAGAAAGAGAGGCTGGCACCTTTCTCCTCTATCGTCTGCGGCTTGAGGATCCTTACAGCCATGGCCGCCGCAGGGACAGGCTTGAGTCCGGCCTGCAGGATGGCCTGAGCCAGGGGAGCCGCGCTTCCGTCAAGGATGGGGATTTCCCCGCCATCGAGCTCGACCTCAACGCTGCTGAGACCGAGAACATAAAGGACCGCCAGGAGATGTTCCAAAGTCAGAATGCGGCCCGAGGCGAAGACCAGGCTGGAGCAGTTGAGAGCATCGATTTTCCGGGGATCGACCTCAATTTCGAGGCCGCCCAGGTCCAACCTGCGGAAAATGACCTTGCCTTTAGAGGACGGCTTGATCGTCAGGCTGATTTGTTCTCCCGAGTGAACTCCCAGGCCGGAAAAGGAAACCGGCCGCTGGATCGTGCGCCCCTGGAACATACTGTGCCTAGTATACTCCAATTGGAGATGCTCCCAAAGCGGCGCGTTCTGGATCCGCCTTCGCTGCCCAATGAAGACAGGGGGGGCACCTGGGGAGGACCGCCGCTGGCTGCTCTTGGTCAACAGGCGCCCGTATGGTATCATATCGTCCATGAAGACAGAGCTCCAAGACGTCTTGGAAAAGGTTTCGCGCGGGCAGATTTCTCCCGGGGAAGCCTTCGAGAGGCTCAAGGACTATCCCTATCAGGACCTGGGTTTCGCCAAGGTCGATCACCACCGGGAGGTCAGAAGGGGCTTCCCCGAAATCATTTACGGCCAGGGGAAGACAGATGCCCAGATCCTCAAGATCGCCCAGGAGATCTGTAAGCGAGGGAACAGCCTGCTCATCACCCGGGCCGGGCCCGGGATCTATAAGAAGATCAGAGGGAAGATCCCCGGCTGTCTTTACAACCCCCTGGGCCGGACGATTTGCCTGAAAAAGAAGCCCTCGGCACCCGGAAAAGGCAAGATCATGATCGTCACGGCGGGGACATCCGACATCCCCGTAGCTGAGGAAGCCTTCGTCACCTGCGATATGCTCGGGAATGTCGCTGAGCGGATCTATGACGTCGGCGTGGCCGGCCTTCACCGGCTGATCGGCGAGATGGACAAGATCCGGAAGGCGCGGTTGATCATCGCCGTGGCGGGCATGGAGGGAGCCCTCCCGAGCGTGTTGGCCGGGCTGATCAATGTCCCCATCATCGCCGTGCCCACCAGCGTGGGCTACGGAGCGAGCTTCCAGGGCATCTCAGCCCTTCTCGCCATGCTCAACTCCTGCCCTGGAGGGGTGGCTGTGGTGAACATCGATAACGGGTTCGGGGCCGGATATCTGGCCAGTCTCATCAACCACCTCTAGAAAAACCCCATGGAGATCGTCGACCAGGTTAGGCAGGCCGCCGACATCGTCGATATCGCTTCCCAATACACGACGCTCAGAAGGCGGGGAAGAAAGCACGTCGGTCTCTGCCCATTTCATTCGGAAAAGGACCCCTCATTCACCGTGGACTCCGAGAAGCAGCTCTTCCACTGCTTCGGTTGCGGGGTAGGAGGCGATGTCTTCACGCTGGTCATGGAAAAAGAAAACCTCACCTTCCCCGAAGCGCTGAGCTACTTGGCCGAGAGATACCACATCCCCCTGCCTCAGAGAACCAAGCTCTCTCCCGAGCTTCAGAAGCTCGAAGAAAGGGTCTATAAGATTAACGAGGCCGCCCTGGCCTTCTTCCGCCGCAGCCTCATGCAGAAGGGAGAGGGAGAGGCCGCGCTTGCCTATTTGAAGAGGAGAAACCTGTCCGACGACACCATCGAAGTCTTGAAGGTCGGCTATGCTCCGAACTCCTGGAACGCCTTGCTTGCCTATTTCAAAGGGAGGGGGACGGAGCCCGCGTTGCTGGAAAAAGCGGGGCTCGTCCTCCCCGGTCAGAAGAAGCCGGAATACTACGATCGGTTCCGGGGCCGGGTCATCTTCCCCATATTCGGTCTCACAGGCAAGGTCGTAGCTTTCGGCGGCAGGACCATCGCCGACGCCGACCCCAAGTACCTCAATTCGCCCGATACGCCCGTCTATTCCAAGGGTAAGGTTCTTTATGGGCTGAACTGGACTAAGGAATTCGTTCGAGAAGCCGGAGAGCTCATCCTGGTCGAGGGCTATACCGATTTCGCTTCTCTTTATCAGGCCGGGATCCGGAATGTCGCCGCTTCGCTGGGGACGGCACTCACAACTGATCAAGTCTACCAAGCCCACCGTTTTGCTCCAAAGATTATCATAAATTATGATGGGGATAGCGCGGGAAAAGCTGCCACTTCACGAGGGATTCCCTTGTGCTTTGAGATCGGCAGGCAGCCCGAAGTCCTAGTTCTTCCTGAGAATCTCGACCCCGACAGTTTCATCCGAAAGCATGGAGCTACAGCTTACTCACAGCTGAAGAAAAGCCGAAGCGTCCCTCTAATAAAATTCATGGTCGATCACCAGATGCCAAATCTGGCAACCCGGTCCAGAGAGGAAAAGATCTCTGTAGCCAAGAAAATAATCGACGTCATTCTCATCAATCCAGATACAATGTCTGGAAGTGAATATCTTAGGCAGCTCTGCGAGTATCTGGATCTTAACGAGCAAATCGTGCGCACTTCAATCAAAGGAACGCCTGGGAAGAAGCCTATGCAGCAAACCGAGGGTTTGTTCCTTCCTGCCGAGAAGAGATTGCTCCAGATCCTGCTCGAAGACAAGGAACTTGCCGCCGGGCTTATGGCTGAGGCCCGACAGGAGGACTTCCGCGGTCTCCGCGGTGAGCCCGCCCTCGTCTTTATTCTGGAATGCATGCGCAAGGGAAAGCGCGTGCTCTTGCCGGAACTCTCCAAGGCCGTTGGTCCGGAGCTTTCCCGGCCCATCTCTGAGCTGTTGCAGGAACGGACGGGCCCGGGCAGCGGAGAGGAGGCGATGGACTGCCTGCAGACCCTCCGCAGGATGGTCCTGCAGTCGAGGCTGCGAGCTCTCTCCAAGGAGATCGACCGCTGCGAAAGAAACGGAGAGAAGGAAAAGCTGTCCGCGCTCCTTTCCGAGAAGCAGACCCTGACCAAGAAAATCATGGCGATGTGATATAATGTCCGGCATGCGAGGTTCCCGTCTTGCCTTCTGAACAAAAATTTCATAAGGACGAGATCAACCAGCTCTTGTCTAAGGGGAGGAAGCAGGGCTACTTGCTCTTCGAAGAGGTCGATAAAACCTTCCATGAAGAGCCGGACTCGGGGACGAATTTCGACCAATTCCTCAGCTCCATGGACGATTACGGAATCAAGATCCTCGGCGCCAAAAGGAGTGATCTTACGCTCAAGAAACGGAGGAGCGAACAGGTTACGATCCACTCCTTGGAGCGGACGACCGACCCGGTCAAGCTCTACCTGCGCGAAATGGGGAACATCTCGCTCCTTACCCGGGAGGGCGAAATCGCCATCGCCCGGGAGATCGAGCGGGGAGAAAAGAATATCATCAAGGCGCTCTCCAAAACCCGGCTCGTCCTCAATCAGGTCCTTGCCCTGGAGGAACAGATCAAGACGAACCTGCTCGTCTTCCTGGAGATGTTCGACCTGAGCGACGAGGAGATCACCGAGGATAAGCTGGAGGAAAAGAAGAAGGAAGTCCTGGCAAAGATCAAGAGGATCCGCGACCTCTGTCGCCGCCTGGACAGGATCCCGGGAACCCGGAAGCGCAATTTCGCTCGAGGCAGGATCATCGTCCAGATGAGCCGGGTGATCCGGGAGCTCAACATCCGGCCAAGCGAGCGCGAACGGATGATCGACTCGCTGCGCGGGAACCTCAGGAAGATCAACGAGCTCGAGGATGCCAAGGAAGAGCTCACCGTAGCCCTGGCCCGGGCCCGGGGCAAGAAGAGCAAAGAGGCCCTCAAACAAAGGATGCTGGAGGTCAACAGACAGTCTCGGGCCTACCACCGGGAGATCGGCCTCGACTCCCAAAGCCTGAGGAAAACCCTCAGGGCCATCACCACCGGGAAAAAAGTCAGCGACCAAGCCAAGAAGGAGCTGGTCGCCGCCAACCTCAGACTGGTCGTCTCCATCGCCAAGAAATACAGCAACAGGGGGCTTCAGTTCCTCGACCTCATACAGGAAGGGAACATGGGATTGATGAAGGCGGTCGACAAGTTCGAATACCGCCGCGGGTACAAGTTCTCGACCTATGCCACGTGGTGGATACGCCAGGCGATCACCCGGGCGATCGCTGACCAAGCGCGGACGATCCGCATCCCCGTCCATATGATCGAGACCATCAATAAGCTGATCCGAGTCTCCCGTGGCCTGGTCCAGGAAGTCGGCCGGGAGCCGTCGAGCGAAGAGATCGCCAAGAAGATGGATATGCCGGTGGCCAAGGTCCGCAAGATCATCAAGATCGCCCAGGAACCAATCTCCCTCGAGACGCCCATCGGTGAGGAAGAAGACAGCCACCTGGGGGACTTCATCGAAGACAAGCTCATGCCCTCGCCTCCTGACACTGTCATCCATATCAACCTGCGCGAGCAGATCGAGGAGGCCCTGAAATCCTTGACCGAAAGGGAGGCCAAGGTCTTGAAAATGCGCTTTGGTCTGGGGGACGGCAACGAGCACACCCTGGAGGAGGTCGGTCAGCAGTTCAAAGTCACCCGGGAGAGGATCCGCCAGATCGAAGCCAAAGCCCTCCGTAAACTCAAGCACCCCAGCCGCAGCCGCAAGCTCCGCTCTTTCACCAACAA
>DAIPLF010000138.1:0-5736 GCA_036769375.1 Candidatus Aminicenantota bacterium
TTCGGTCCTGGCGGCCGTCATCAACGGGAGCGGCAGGCCGAAGACCTCGATGGCCCTGGCTTGTGCCGTTCTCCCCCTCGATTTTCTCTTGAATCTGCTCTTGATCCCCCGGCTTGGCCTCAGCGGAGCCGCCGCCGCGACTACGATCTCCAGCCTTGCCGGCATGATCGCCGCCGCCCTGGTCGTCCACAAGGAATTCGGAGCTCTGATGAGAAGGGCTTCCTTCCTCAAGATCCTGTCGAGCTCTTTAGTGTTTCTGGCCATTCCCCGGCTCTTCCCTGTCGCCGGTTGGAGCCTCTTTCCCTATGCGCTTGGTCTCTTCGGGATCTATCTCCTCCTGCTGATCCTCCTCAAGGAGATCACCCGGGACGACCTCAGCCTCTTCAGGAACCTCTGGATAGGCCTGGTCAAAAGGAATCCTTAGCGTGAAGAGGGATCATTTGCCAAGAGATCTGAAAGGACAATTCCTTTTCGACCTGGAAGTCGCGGCCATAGCCTTATTCGTCTGGCGCAAGCTCGTTTTTGAGCCGGGGGGCATCTCCGGGAGACCGCTCGGTGTTTCGCTCGGCCTGTTGGCCGGGCTTTTGGTCGTCCTGGTATTCGGCCTTCCCTTGATCCTGAAGGCTTATGTCTCCCTTCTCGTCTCCAAGACCAACGGGGACCGTGGCGAGCTCAAGAAATCCGTCATCCTGACTCTCGCCCCCTTCCTCCTGCTGGGCCTGACCTTTCTTCAACCCGTCCTCAATCTCAACCCGATCGACGCCGTGCTCCTGGCCGTGTCCGGCCTGGGATTTGCCTATCTCCAGATCGTCTTTTTGACTTCCTTAAAGAGGGCCCAGCCAAGGACGCCGCCGACTCCCCGAGCCCCGGGCGGCTCGACCTTCAAAAAGTGGGACGCCAAGCCGTTTTCGCGCCGCCTCTTCCTGCTGACACTTCTGGTTTATGTCCTCTATCTCTCCGGGCTGATCGCGCCTTCCCTTACCTTGACCGGTGATGAGCCCCACTATCTCCTCATCACCAAGAGCCTCCTCTCGGACGGAGATCTCAACCTCTATAACAATTATATGAATAAGGACTATCTGAAGTTCTATCCCGGGGAATTGGACCTCCATGCGTATCCGGGGAAAAAAGGAGCGCAATACCTTTATTCCAAGCATCAGCCTGTTCTCTCCGTCCTGGTCGTCCCGTTCTATTTTTTTGGGGAAAAACTGGGGACCTTGGTTTCGGACCACAGAGGGAATCCCGGCCTGGAGCGAAGGATCCTGATCTTTTTTTCCCGCCTTCCCATTTGCTTCCTGGCCGCTCTTCTGAGCATCGCCTTTTTTCTCTATGTCTGGGAGTTGACCCGAAACAAGCACGCCGCCATCCTCTCTTGGCTCGTTTTCAGCTTCACGCCTCCGCACCTCTTCTACTCCCACCTGCTTTATCCCGAGATCCCCGTCGCCCTGATCCTTCTGTTGGTCTCCCTCCGGGTCATCCAGAAAAAAGACTTCTCCGCCGGGAGTCTTTTCTGGGCGGGAACGGGCATCGGCCTTCTGCCCTGGTGCGGGATCAAGTACATCGTGCCCGCGGGAGCGCTTTCGCTCATCATCGTCTTTCTTTGGCTGAGCCGGCCCGGGAAGGAGGTCAAGAAAGCGCTCGCCTTTGTCGGGCCGGTCCTTCTTTCTGCCGGCCTTTACCTCTCTCTTCTCCTCTACCTGTATGGAAGACTCTCTCCCCAAACCGTCTATTTGGGGACTGCTCCGGTAGAGACTCGTCCTCATTTCATCGTGTCGGGACCCCTGGATTTCCTGAGCCGGCTTCTGGGCTATCTCTTTGACCAGAGAGCGGGCCTCTTCGCCGTCGCCCCCGTATACATCTTGCTCCTGCCGGGCCTTTTCCTCCTGGCACGAAGGTCCAAGAAGGAGACCCTCCTTCTGGCCGGCCTCTTTTCCGTGTTCTGGGGGTTCTGCTCTCTGAATTATTTTTATTGGGGCGGCTACTGCCCCCCAGGAAGGCCGCTTCTTCCGGTCCTGTGGATCGGGGCGCTGTTCATGGCCGGAGCCGTCGCTTTCCGCCCCGATCGGGTGTCCCTGGTCGTGCGCGACGTCCTGGCGGCGGTGAGTTTTTTCCTGGCGGCTGTCTTCATCCAAAATCCCGGCCTCCTTTTCCACGAGAGCCTTGCCCGCCCCAGAGCGAGCATCTCCCTGGGAATGGACAGTCATCTTCTCGCCAGATTCAGCAACATCTTCATCGATTGGAGAGCGCTGGTCCCGTCCCTGTCCGCTCCCCGATACCAGGACGTCGATTGGTCTCCTCTCCTCATCTGGGTCCCCGCGGTCTTGGCGATCGCCGCTCTTTTTCTCTTCTCCAAGAGATCGGCGGCCGCGGAGCCGCCGCTCCGTTCCTTGCCGGTCCACCTCGCCGGCGTGGCTCTGCTTTCGATACTCTTCGTCGCCAACGCCTGGCTCAACGTCAGTCTCGACAAGGGGACGATCCTCAAAGGGAAGGAGGTCGAGGTCTTTGCCCAGGACGCGAACACCTATCCCATGGAGCTTGACGGATTCTGGGTGAAAGGAAAGAGCCGGACCGTCGTGGTCATTAAAACGCCCCGGCCGGCCGCGAAGTTCAGCTTGTCTCTCTCCAGCCCGGTGGCTGGAAAGACGACGCTCCGGCTCTCCGGCGAGACCAGACATATCGAGAGGAAGCCGGGCACGGGCTCAGAGCAGCCGATCGTGTTCCAGTCCCCGCGGGGTTTTTCCTGGAAGGGAAGCCGTCTCTACCGGCTTCAGGTCGAGGAAGACGACGGGTTCTATCCTTCGAGGATCGAACGGGACAGCCGGGACAACCGGTTTTTGGGAGTGTTTATCCGGATCGAAGCGCACCTTGCCGGCTCCGACCCGAGATAGCCGCCGGGCTCCGGCCGGGCCATCCAGTCTGCCGGTCCCTTCTCAAGCCTTGAGAAGCACCCCAGCACCAGGCCATTTTTTGAGCAAAGACCAAGGGGGCCGTCCAAGAATATCGGACAAGGCCCGGATTTTTCGCGTAAATCTCGAGGGTCACCGCCAGAGCGATGAGCGGCGCCGCCAGAAGGATGAGGTCCGGCGAGCGGAGCAGGTACGGCGTACGCAAGAGCGAGCCGTGTTTGTTCCGGAGAAGGATCATTTTTGAGGCCCGCTCAGAGGCGTGCTTCAGGACATTCGCTAGGTTCGCCCGATCAGGATCATGGAGGATAACGGCCCCGGGGACGAAATGGACACGATGCCCTTTGGCCCAGGCCCGGAAGAGAAGCTCCATGTCCGGCACCTCGCTCCTTTCGTCAAAGCCGCCGAGCTCTTCTATCAGGGATCGCCGGATCCCCATATTGGCGCCGGCGATCGACCTTACCCATCCCTCCCTGCGGCGCTCTATAAAAGGATGGAACTGGGAGATATTGTGGCCGAGCTTGATGTAGTTCGAGAGGGGACTCTGGATCGCTCCCGCCGCCAGAGGATGCCGTTCGAGCGCAGCCGTCAGGCGTTCCGCCCAGCTCTCCTGGGCGATACAGTCGTCATCGATAAAAAGAAAAGCGTCGCCCCTGGCCGCGCGGAGTCCCCGATTCCCGGCAGCCGCCAGACCGAGATTCCGGCTCATAGGGATATATTGCATACCGGAAAGACTCTGGCCGGCCCTTTCACAAACCGCTGCCGTCCCGTCGCTCGACCCATCATCGACCACGACGATCTCCAGTTGCTCCGCGGCCATGGTCTGGCGGGCCAAGGATCGAAGGGTGCGTTTGAGCAGATGGGCTCTGTTATAGGTGCAGAGTATGACGCTGGCCAACATCAGAGGCTGTCCCGGCTGGGAACCCCGGTCTTGTCTATCGTTTGACACCTTCCAGCAAAAAGTAGGCCTTGCCTTTACGGTCCGCGATGAACGGGCTGACGCGGAAATCCTGAAAATAAGCGGCATATCTCGATCTGACCTCAGCGGCGTCCCGGAAAAACCTGACATGAGAGTCGTAGGAGAAGCCGGCGACGATCGCGTAAAGCCTGGCCCCCGCCCTGATGCGCTGGATCAAATCCGTATCCCCTTGGATATGGTTCAGGAACTCTGCGCAGACGACCGCGTCATAGGGAAATGTCGCCAGCAAGTCAGTCTGGAAGGCGTCTGCCGCGATGAACGAGAAGCCAGGGCAGCTTTTTCTCGCCCATTCGATACGCTTCTGGCTGAAATCAATCCCGCAATACTCGGGGATCCCTCTGTCGCGGAGGAGAAGGGCCAGCTGCCCGGACCCGCAGCCGACATCAAGAACAGAGCGGACCCCGTCGCGGGCCATGAGGTCGGCTATCACCGCCCATAAAAAATAGGGCTTTGCTTCCGTGTAGTGCTTATGCGTCTCGACGGTCCGGGAAAACGCGCGGTCATACCAGGCGGGACTCCGTTCTCCCGGTTTGCCGTGACTTCTCGGAACGAAGCGGCCGAAAGTCTTCATCCCGGTGAGGAGTATGGGGGGAGACAGCTCCTTGACGAGTTTCTTGAGCCGGTAATTCATGATTTTCGACTCGACTTCGCCTGTTCGTAGTATGGGTTGGCGCCTCCGGGGGCCCCGTCCGGCCTTCTCAGCTCGACGAGGGCGATGGTGCAATCCTCGGCCACCCGGTTTTTATAGGTGCAGTTTTTGCAGAGATAATAATCGTTATTCCCTTTATTGAATTTTTTTCGGAACTCCCGGCCCCGGCTCCCTCTCCAGATGGAAAGGGCCCGTTCCCCGCTCTTCAGGCCACCGAAGGAGTGGACATTCCGATAATCATACTCACAGGGGATGATCTCTCCGAGCGCGTCCAGGGCGATCCTTTTCCACGGCCGCATGCAGGTGAAGGGTCTTTTCTTGCGCTGGAAGCTTTCCCTGTCATACTCGTACCGTTGAAAGGCTTGGTTCCCCGGGGCAAAAAGCCGGTCCAGGTTCCGGCCCAAAGCCGGGGGCATGTCCACCGTCTTAACGGCAAAAAAATCCACGCCGAGTTCTTTGGCCAGCTGATAGGCCAACGGCAACTCTTTTTCATTATGCTGCATGGCGACAAACCTGAGCGTCAGGCGGGGGGTTGGAGAGCCCTTGCTCTTTTTCGCCGCGACCAGCGACCTCACGTTCTCCAGCACGGTCTCGAGGTTCCCGCCTTTCCTGTACTGGGCGTAGGTTTCCTGTGTCGCGCCGTCAATGCCGAACACCAAGCTGTCGAGACCGCTCTCGACAATTCCGTCGGCCAGGCCCTCGTCGAACCTCACCTGGCCGTTGGTGCTGGAGTGGACCACAATCTTCTTGGCTTTGGCGGTGGAGATCATCTTGAGCAGGCCCGGGTTCAGGAAGGGCTCTCCCCAGTTCCAGAGCACGATCAAGAGCAGATAATCGCCCAGGTCATCGATGAACTCCTGGAATCTCTCGACAGAGAGCAGGCCGGCCGGCCGCGCCGCGGTCTCCGACGTCGTCAGGCAGAGCGGACAGGAGAGGTTACAGAAATTCGCCGGTTCGATTTGGGCGACGACCGGGTATCCGAGGGGCTTTGACGGCAGCAGATATTGGTTGAGTCCGGCCAGGAAAAAATTGCGGATCTTTTTCGGCGCCAGGCCGTCGACCTCGAACGGGATCCTTTCGAACTTGAATTTAAAATGGCGCCGGATGATGAGGCCGGGAAGCTGAGGCAGGATGTCCTGGAGTTTGAAGAGCTTCATCTTAGGCTCCGCCGGAATCTCCGGGATGCAGCCAAGGGCCGAGGTCCC
>DAIPLF010000139.1:0-5731 GCA_036769375.1 Candidatus Aminicenantota bacterium
AGTCCCATCCAGACGTAGAAGTTGCCCAGGTTGCCCCAGAGCAAGGTCGGGATGAGGGCCGAGCTGATGATCAAGAGGCCGCCCATCGAAGGCGTGCCCTTTTTGGCCAAGTGGGATTGGGGGCCTTCCGGACGGATTTCCTGACCGACCTGATGTCTCTTCATCATCCGGATGAACCAGGGGCCGAGGATAAAGCTGACCAGGAGAGCCGTGATCCCGGCCATGGCGGTGCGCACGGTGATGTAGCGGAACACGTTGAAGAAAGAGACCTGCTCGCGAAGGGGAACAAGAAGCCAGTACAACACCTCAGTTCTCCTCGAAGTCAGCTAACAGCTTTTCAACCACGCGCTCGGTTTTCGTCCCGCGCGATCCCTTGACCAATACCAGATCACCGTCCTCAAGGAGGGCGGAAATTCGCGCGGCAGCCTCAGCCGAAGTGGAGAAGGTCAAGACCCGGGTCTTGGGAAGGCCGGCGGCCATTGCTCCCGCAGCGATATGGCGGGCCAGCGGTCCCACAGCCAGCAGCAGATCCCAGCCGTTCCGGGCGACCTCCCGGCCGGCCGTCCTGTGGAATTCCGTTTCGGCCGGGCCCAATTCCAGCATGTCGCCCAAGACGGCGACCTTCCTCTTGGCGGGCAGAGAGGCCAGGCCCCTAAGGGCAGCCTCCAGCGCTCTGGGGCTGGAATTGTAGGAATCGTCGATGAGCTGAAGTCCACGGCTCAACCGGATGAGCCTGCCCCTCCCGGGGAATGGAGTCAGGCGTGGAATTGCGTCGATCATCACCTCGAAGGGGAGCGAAAGCGCATGTCCCACGCCGACGGCGGCCAAGAGGTTGGAAAGATACTCCTCGTATAAGAACGGAAAAAAAACACGCTTTGCCTTCCCCTCCAGGCTGAGCTCGAAGGTCATCCCCTCAGTCCCCAATTTGCGGACAGCCGCTGCCCGGATATCGCAGGCCGGTGAAAAGCCGAAGGTGAGCCGACGTCCCCTCCATTCCCTTCCGACCTCTTGGACAAGCGGGTCATCGCCATTCAGGACGGCTGTCGCCGTCTCCTTGGCGCCGTCGAGAATCTCCTTCTTTGCCGAAGCGACGGCCTCGAGGCTGTGGAAGAACTCGAGGTGGACGGGGTTGATGTTGGTGATGACCGCGACATCCGGCGGAGCGATTCGGGTGAGGGTCCGGATCTCTCCGGGGCCGCTCGTGCCCATCTCCAGGATTGCCGCCTGCTGTCCCGGCTTGAGCTTAAGCAGGGAGAGCGCCAAGCCGAGATGGTTGTTAAAGTTCCCTTCAGATTTCAGGACATTAAAGCACGGGGAAAGAAGGCCCGCGGCGAACTCCTTAGTCGTTGTCTTGCCGATGCTTCCGGTGATGCCGATAACCTTGGGGCCATATTCGGCCAACACCGACGTCGCGAGCCTCTGCAGCGCCGCGATCGTGTCCTCGACGAGGATGAGGGCCAGGGTCGAGCTGACCGCAGCGATTTCCTGGGAGATGGCCGCTCCGCGGGCGCCCTTGGCGAAGGCGTCGAGGACGAAATCATGGCCGTTTCGTTTGGCCACGATGGCAAAAAACAACTCTCCCGGACGGCTCAACCGGGAGTCGATGTTAAAGGTGCTGAAACGAGCCGAGGGATCACCCTGGATGATCCTCCCGTCCGTCCGGGCCGCGATCTCGTCCAAACGCAGTTCGGCCATCAAGCCTTGGCCTCCAGACTTTGGAGCACCGTCCGGACGACCTCCGCATCGCTGAAATGAACGGTCTTATCCTTGAAAACCTGGTCATCCTCATGGCCTTTTCCCGCGATGAGGACGTAGTCACCCTTCCGGGCTGCGGCCAGGGCTAGAGAGATGGCCTCTCTTCGGTCGGGGATGACCCTGTAGTTCTTGGCCCCCCGGCCGGTGAAGCCCTTTTCGATGTCTGCGATGATGGCCATCGGGTCCTCGGACCGGGGGTTGTCGGAAGTGATGAAACTCAAGTCAGCGAGCGACGCGGCAACATCCCCCATCCGTGGCCTCTTGCCCTTGTCCCGGTCGCCGCCGGCGCCGAAGACGAGAAGGATACGGTGGGGCTTGAGATCACGGATCGCCTCCAGGAGACTGCGCATCGCCTGGTCCGTGTGGGCATAGTCCACAAAGACCTGAAAGCCCAACAAGCTTTCGATCTTTTCCAGCCGGCCGGGGATCTTCTTGAGGGCGGAGATTCCCTCTTTGATCGTCAGCCCGGGGATGTTCAAGGCCAGCCCTGCGGCCACGGCCGCCAGGATGTTGTAAAGGTTGTGCTTGCCCATCAGGGCCGAACATATTTTCACCTGTCCGCCCGGATAGTCCACCTCCGCCTTGATCCCTGCTTCCGTAAACCGGTACTGCTCGGCCCGGACGATGGCCGCCGGCTCGATGCCGAAAGACACCGTAGTCAGGGGAAGCTCGGATATCAGGCGTTTCCCCCAAGGATCATCCAAGTTGACCACCGCCGTCCGTTTCTTCGCGTTGAGATAAAAGAGCCTCTTCTTCGCCTCGAAATAATCCTCCATGGAAACATGATAATCGAGATGTTCGGCGCTCAGATTGGTGAAGACGGCAATATCAAAATGGACACCCCAGACACGTTTGAGGTCGAGGGCATGGGATGAGACTTCGATCAGGCAATGCGTGACTCCCTGGGCGAGCATCTCGCTTAAGATCCGCTGCAGGTCAGGAGCTTCCGGGGTTGTCCGCGGGGCCGGCTGAGACATGCCAGGCCAGCGGTAGCTGATGGTGCCGACGACCCCTGTTTGATACCCCGCTTTCTGGAAGATGGATTCGAGCAGATAGGTCAGGGTCGTCTTTCCCTTGGTTCCGGTTATGCCGACGACCTTCAGTCTTTTTGAAGGGTGGCCGTAGTAATTGGCGGCGGCCAAGGCCAAGGCTTCCCGGACATCTGTGGCCTGCGCCCAGGGTCCCTTCCAGTTTTGGGGACGGGGCCTGTCGGAGAGGATGGCGGCGGCGCCGCCGCTCAGGGCCTCTGCGATGAAGTCAAAGCCGTCTTTCTTCTCTCCCCGTATGGCGGCGAACAGGAAACCGGGTTTGACCTGTTTAGAGGAGTAGGCGAGGCCGAGGATATCTGCGCCGCCATTTCCGTTGAAATGCATCCCGGGGACATCCTGAAACAGGTCCCTGAGTTTCATGGCTGGTCCTTGCTCCGAAGTTGGGCGGTCACGGTCCCTTTGTCAGGACTGAGCTGCGGAGCCTGACGCAGGTACAGCAGAACCCGGCGGCCGATCTCCCGGAATACCGGCGCGGCGACCTGACCGCCGTACTGGAGGCTGAACTTGGGCTCGTCCAGCACCACGACCATCGAAAGTACGGGGCGGTCGGCGGGGACGAACCCGACGAAGGAGGCCACATGCCGGCTGGCCTGATAGACTCCGAGGGATCGGTCCAGCTTGCGCGCGGTCCCCGTTTTCCCGGCCACGGAGAACCCCTCGATCTGGGCGGCCTGACCGGTGCCGTCGGCGACCACTTCCTCAAACACCCGGCTGGTGAGCTCGGCCGCCGTCTTCTCCGAGATGATCCTGTCTCCCGCAGTGGGGATTTCGGGGCTGAACCCTTTCGGGTTGAGCGATGACCTCGTCATCCGGAAGGGGATCAGCACTCCCCGGTTGGCGACAATGTTCATGGCCTGAAGGATCTGAGCGGCGGTCACGGATATCTCATAGCCGATGGAATGGGCGGCGATCGAGGTCCGGCTCCATCTATTCAAGGGATGAAAGATCCCGCTCTCTTCCCCCGGAAGGTCGAGGCCGGTCTTCCGGCCGAAACGGAAATCCTGGATCGTGCGGTAAAGCCTTTCCTGGCCGATCCTCTGTCCGACCTTGATGGTGCCGACGTTCGAAGATTGGATGATCACTTCAGAGAAGGTGAGAACGCCCAGCTTCTTGTGGTCGTTGATCGTCCAGCCCGCCACCCTGATCTTGCCTTCGCTGCAGTCGAAGATCTCGTTGAAACCGACGACTCCGGTCTCCCGGGCAGCGGCCGCCGTGACGATCTTGAACATCGAGCCGGGCTCGAAATTTTCCTGGATCCCCCGGTTGCGGCCGAGTTCATCGGACGAAGGCGGATAGTCGTTGGGATCATAGGCCGGGGAGGTGGCCATGGCCAGGATTTCGCCGGAGGCGGGGTGGGAGATGATGACCGTCCCCCAGCTGGCTTCATGTTCACGGACAGCCTTCTCGAGCTCCCGCTCGGCGATGTACTGGATGGTCTCATCAAGAGTGAGGACGAGGTCCTGGCCGGGCTTCGGCTCCTTCAGGATCTCCCAGTCATAGCGTCTTCTATTCGCATCCCTCAGGATCAGGCTCAGACCCTTCACGCCTTCGAGCCGAGTGTTATATTGGAGCTCAACGCCGCTCTGGCCGTCTCCGTCGATGCTGACGCCGCCGAGGACATGAGCGGCCAGCGAGCCCAGGGGATAGACCCTTCTGTTCTCCTGTTGCACATAAACGCTCTTCAGATTGAGGCCGGCAACCCGGTCGGCCTGGTCCCAGCTGGCTTTTCTCTTGACATAGATATAGGTCTCGCCATCCTTGATCCGGGATTCGATCTTCTGAATCTCTTTCTCGGAGAGGTTGAGAATCTTCCTCAGCCGCTCTACGCGATCCATCAGGTCTCCGGGGCGATCGTCATCGTGGGGGATCAAGCAGACCGTCGGCGCGGGCAGACTCCGGGCCAGGATCTGGCCATGGCGGTCATATATCGTGCCCCGTTCCGGGATGATCGACCTCTCGAGCTGGCTCTGACTGATGACCGCTTGGCGGAGCCGGCGGTGCTCGATGACCTGAAGTTGGATGAGCCTCAAAGTGATGATGAAGAACCAGAGGAAAAAAAAGAAAGCCAGGATGATCGTTCGTTTGTTGATCCGGCCCTGGAAGGAAAGCCCGAGGTCATTCATGGCTGTTCGCCGGCCGCGTATCCTCGTAGATGAGCTGCTCGGGTTGCGGCTCGACGAGGCCGAGCTCTTCCCGGGCGATGCGGTCCACCCTGACAGGAGCCAGGAGCGCCGCTTTGTCCGTTTCCAGTTTCTTGATCTCTTCTTCGAGTCCGGCTCTTCTTTCCTCCAGCCGGCTCGTCTGGAACCCGATCTGGATGACAGCTGCCTGGTGCCAGACATAGAAGGTCAGTGTCGCGACCGCCAGCAGGATGCAGCCCGCCGCTGCGGCGATTTCCTTCTTGGGCAGCTTTTTCCTGACCATCAGACTTTCTCCGCTGCTCTGAGCTTGGCCGGCTTCGACCGCGAGTTGACGGCCCTTTCCTCGTCGCCCGGAGTGACCGGCTTCCGGGTGAGGAGCCGCATCACGGCGGGCCCGCCCTCGTTCCCGGCCAGCCGGGCAAAGGTGTGTTTGACGATCCGATCCTCGAGGGAATGGAATGACAGGACCGCGAAACGAGCGCCTGAAGGGACGACCGCGGCCATCGTCTCCAGGAATTCGCCGAGGCCCTGAAGCTCATGGTTGACCTCGATGCGCACGGCCTGGAATACCTTGGCAGCGGGGTGGACCTTGCCCTTTTGAGGGACCCAGTGACAAATCTGCTCGACCAGCAGCCGCAGGTCGACCGTCGTTTCGAACTTCCTCACTTTCCGTCGGGCTACGATCTCCCTGGCGAGCCGCTTCGCCTGCCTCAGCTCGCCGTATTCCTGGAACAGATGAGCCAGCTTCGGCTCTGAATAGGAGTCGATGATCTTGAAAGCGGTCGT
>DAIPLF010000140.1:0-5706 GCA_036769375.1 Candidatus Aminicenantota bacterium
GGGAGGACTCTCCGTCGATCCTCAAGGTCTGCACCTATCCCATCCCCGAGAAGCTCATCAGACGCCTTGTCGAACACGTCCAGACCGTTCTGGTCGTCGAGGAAGGCTTTCCCTTGATCGAGAGGTCCCTGCAGGGACTCTTCGGCATCCCGGGCAAGACGGTCAGGGGCAAGCTCAGCGGAGACCTTCCCCGGACAGGCGAGCTGTCGCCGGAAACCGTGCGGTCGGCGCTTGGGCTGAAGCCTCTGGAAAGGCTCGGCCTCGGCGGTTTTGAGCTGGCCGCCCGTCCCCCCCAACTCTGTGCCGGATGCCCTCACGCGGATACCTTTCAGGCCCTCAACAAGGCCGTGGGGGAATACCCAAAGGGCAATGTCTTCAGCGACATCGGCTGTTACACTCTGGGCGCCTATCCACCGTACCGGGCTGTCCAGACGTGCGTCTGCATGGGCGCCTCGGTCGGCATGGCCAAGGGCGGAGCCGAGTCCGGGATCCATCCTTCGATCGCCGTGATCGGCGATTCGACCTTCGGCCATTCCGGCCTAACCCCGCTCCTGGAAGCCGCCGCGGCCGATACCAACATGACGGTGTTCATCCTCGACAACAGCACCGTGGCGATGACCGGCGGCCAGCCCAGCTATGCCTCGGGAGACCGCCTCTTGAAAATGATCGAGGGGCTCGGAGTGGCCAGAGAGCACATCCGGGTCATCGAGCCGCTCCCCAAAAACCTGGAAAGGAATGTCCTGGTCATCAAGGAAGAGATCGAGCACCGGGGTCTCTCGGTGATCGTAGCCGTCCGCGAATGTCTCGAAGAAGCCAAGAAAAAAAGAAGGAGCGGATAGATGAAGCAGGATATCATCCTGGCTGGAGTGGGCGGGCAGGGGATCATTTCCATCGCCTATGTCATCGCCAGCGCAGCTCTGGAGGAGGGACTCGAGGTCAAGCAGGCCGAAGTCCACGGCATGTCGCAGCGCGGGGGGGCGGTCCAGTCCCATCTCCGGCTTTCGCGGCAGCGCATCTGGAGCGACCTCATCCCACGGGGCGAAGCGGACCTCATCTTGAGCGTCGAACCACTGGAAGCCCTGCGCTATCTGGACTACCTGCGTCCCGACGGGATGGTCATCTCCAGCCGGGTGCCGTTCGTCAATATCCGGGACTACCCGGACGTCGAGATTCTCCTGCGCAAGATCCGGGAAGCCCCTCGCCATCTCATCATCGATTCGGAGAAGCTGGCAAGGGAAGCCGGCTCCTCCCGGACTCAGAACATGGTCCTTCTGGGCGCGGCGGCGGGACGCCTCATGGTCAAGGAAGAGGGCCTTACCCAGTTCATCCGGACTCTATTCGAACGGCACGGAGAGAACATCGTGGCGGCCAACCTCAAGGCCTTCGCTCTGGGCAAGGCCGTCGCCGCCGCGGCTGATTATGTGCCGGCATCCGGCCGGTCGTAAGAAAGGGGAAGACCTCGGCATGAAGCGAAGAAGGAAGACGATGGCCGGGCTAGAGCGGGCTGACAGGATTTTTGAACGGGCGGAAGAGGAGGGACGGGACTTCCTTCTCGAGCACGAGGTCTACGCCCTGCTCCGCGCCTTCGGCCTTGACCCGCCTCGTTTCTTCTTCGTCCGGAAAGGGGAGCGGGCGACCCGGGAGAAGCTCTCTGCCCTGAAGAGCGACGAGGTCGTCCTCAAGATCGTCTCGCCCCAGATCGTCCACAAGAGCGATGTCGGCGGAGTGGTTTTTGTCAGAAATGCTGCCCTGGAAGTCAACAGGGCGATTGCCCGGATGCTCGCCGAAGTCCCGGCGAATTTCTCCCCAATGGGGGCCTCCGGACCGGATATCCGAGGTGTCCTCGTCCTGGAAAAAGTCGCCTTCACCGATCTCGGATTCGGGTCAGAGCTCCTGATCGGGATCCGGAATTCGCGGGAATTCGGGCCCATTGTCACCATGGGTCTGGGAGGGCTCGATGTCGAATATGTCAATGAGAGGCTGAAGGAGAAGACAGCCCTGGCCATCGGCTCGGCCCATCTGCCGGGTCGGGGCCGGATCGAAGGTCTGCTCAGGCCCCTGGCCTTTTACGAAAAACTCGTTCGGGGCTTCCGGGGGAAACCAGCGCCGTCCTCCGGCGAAGCCCTTGTCAGAGCGTTCGAGCTCTTCCGGCGGCTGGCCGCCCATTTTTCATCGTCTTCCCGGAAATCGGTCTATGTGATCGAGGAGGCTGAGGTCAACCCTCTCGTTGTCCGCGAAGGCGCGTTTGTGCCCCTCGACGGGACGTGCCGGTTTTCGCGGCGCCGCCTCTTGTCGCGGCCGCGCCTGTCCGCCGGGATCGAATTCCTCCTCCACCCGGAATCGATCGGGATCATCGGTGTGTCGGAGCGGCTGAACCTCGGTCATCTGATCCTTAACAATGTCCTCCGGGAAGGATTCCCCAGAGAGAAGATCTGGGTGGTCAAACCAGGAATCGCCGAGGTCGAAGGCTGTCGCTGCGTTCCGGCGATCGCGGACCTTCCCGAGACCGTCGACCTCTTCGTCCTGACTTTGGCCGCCGGCCAGAGCGCCGCGATCATGGCCGAGCTCGTGGCCCTAGAAAAGGCCCGTTCGGTCATCATCATCGCCGGCGGGATGGGTGAAAAGCAGGGCATGGAGGGCATCGAAGAGGCTATCAAGGAACTGCTGCAGAAGAGCCGGAAGGAGAAAAGACTTACTCCGGTCGTCAACGGAGGCAACTGCATGGGCATCTATTCCGGCCCTGGGCATTACGATACGACCTTCATTCCCGTTTACAAGCTGGCCAGTCCGGGAAAAAAGAGCCCCCGGCTTGTTTACATAAGCCAGAGCGGTGCCTTTATGGCCTCCCGGATGAGCAAGATCCCCGAGGTCGAGCCCCTCTATGCCATCTCTCTCGGGAACCAGATCGACCTGGCTGCATCCGATTACCTGGACTATTTCCGGACTCATAACTCCGCCTCGCTTTACGCTCTTTACATCGAGGGGTTTCAGCCGGGAGACGGGCTCGCCTTGGCCAAGGCGGCAGCCGAGATCGTCCGTGCGGGGAAGAGGGTTCTCGTCTATAAGAGCGGCCGGTCGCCGGAAGGCCGGAAGGCGACCTCGAGCCACACGGCGTCTGTGGCCGGCGATTATAAGGTCTGCCGGGCTATCCTGGAGAGCGCCGGAGTTTTCATCGCCGAATCCCTCCTGGAGTTTGAGAACGCGATCAGGACGCTGCCGGCGCTGGCGGGGAAGGCCGCCTCCGGAAGAAAGGTCGGCCTGATCAGCAATGCCGGGTTCGAGTGCGTCATCCTGGCGGACAGCCTGCACAACGGGTTCAACTTGGAGCTAGCGGCGATCGTCGAGCCGACCAAAGCGAGGATCGCCGAAATCCTGAAGCCGCTGGGCATCGACCGGCTGCAGGATATCCGCAACCCGCTCGACATCACTCCGGTGGCCGACGACGCGGCCTTCGCCGGCTGCGTTGAAGCCCTTTTGGCCGACCCGAATGTCGACTGCGCAGTCGTTTCTCCTGTGCCCATGACCGCGGCGCTGCAGACGCTGGCCCCGGCGGAATCACACGCAGAGAACATCACCGATCCCCGGAGCGTTGGACGCCGCCTTGTCGAGATCCTCCGCCGGACAGCCAAGCCGGTGGTCGTCAATATTGATGCCGGCTCCCTCTATGACCCCTTGGCCAGGATGCTGGAGGGTGAGGGAATTCCGGTCTTCCGGCGCTCCGACGAAGCGCTCGGCTTCCTGGGCAAGTTTGTGGACTGCGGCCTCCGAATATCGAATGGGAAGGAGCAGGGGAAATGAAATACTCAGCCATGAGGTCACTCGCCTTACCTGTCATGATGGGGGGGATGCTATTGGCGATCGTCGGCGGCCTCTCCGCTGCGGATGTGCCGCGTCCTGAATACCCCCGGCCGGAGATGGTCCGGGCCGATTGGCTGAACCTCAACGGCTGGTGGGATTTTGCCATCGACCTTACGAATACCGGCGAGGAACGCCAGTTCGTCGAGGGGCAAGGGTTCGATAAAAAGATCCTGGTGCCTTTCGCCCCGGAGAGTCCGCTCTCCGGGATCGGCAACCTGGATTTTATGACCGCGGTCTGGTACAAGCGGAGCTTCTCGCTCCCGGACTCATGGGCGGGCCGGCGGGTCCTCATCCACTTTGAGGCTTGCGACTACAAGACGACGGTCTGGCTTAACGGTCACCGGGTCGGCGAACACACCGGAGGCTATACGCCTTTCGACTTCGACCTGACCGCGAACCTGGCGTCCGGCGACAATACGCTCGTCATCCGCGCCTTTGATGACACGCGCAGCGGACTCCAGCCTATCGGAAAGCAGTGCCAGCGGCTGTATCCTTACAGCTGCCTGTACCGGCGGACAACCGGTATCTGGCAGACGGTCTGGCTCGAGCCCGTCGCCGCACCCTTTATTGAGAAATATGCCGTCGTCCCCAACCTGGACAGCGGCGAGGCCCAGGTCAGCGTTCACCTCAGTCAAGCCCCCGAGGGAGGAGAGGTCATGATCACGGCCTCCGATCCTCGTGGCGGGCAAGTGTTCAAAGCGGCCAAGCCGGCGGAGAAGGTCGTCGCTTTTGCCATCAAGCTCAAAAACCCGAAGCCCTGGGCGGTGCGGGCGCCCTTCCTTTATGACCTTGAGGTGGCCTATTCCCGTCAGGGCCGGGTCGAGGACAAGGTCGGCGGCTACTTCGGCCTGCGCAAGATCGAAGCCCGCGGCCACAAGATCTTCTTCAACAACCGGCCGCTCTTTTTGCGCACGGTGCTCGACCAGGGTTTCTATCCTGACGGGATCTACACGGCGCCATCCGATGAGGCCTTGAAAAGAGACATCGAGATCTCCCAGGAGTTGGGGTTCGATGGCGCGCGCCTCCACCAGCGGGTTTTCGAGCGCCGCTTCCTCTACTGGGCCGACCGACTGGGATACATCGTCTGGGGCGAGTTTGCCGATTGGGGACTCGACCTCTCGCGGCCGGAGGCCTTTCTCATCTTCAGCCGCGAATGGAGCGAGGCCGTGGAGCGGGACCTGACGCACCCGGCTCTCATCGGCTGGTGCCCGTTCAACGAACGCTGGGGCGAAAATTATCCCGGGACGATCGAGGGGATCTTCCACCTCACTAAGAGGCTCGACCCGACCCGGCTCGTCATTGACAGCTCCGGCGGGTATCACGCGACGTCGCCGGATGTCTATGATTCCCATAACTATGACCAAGCTGTCCCCAAGTTCAAAGCGGCCTTTGACGGCCTCCTCCTCTCACCCCAAGAGGTCTTCGTGAACGGCGACAAAGATAAGCATACGCCCTATGCAGGGCAGCCCTATTTTGTCAGCGAATATGGCGGCATCTGGTGGAATCCCGGTCAGAAAGACGACAAGGCGTGGGGCTACGGCGACCGGCCCCGTAGCGAAGAGGAATTCAAAAACCGGTACAAAGGGTTGACCGACGCCCTGCTCTTCAATCCGAGAGTGGCCGGGTTCTGCTACACCCAGCTCTACGACGTCGAGCAGGAAGTGAATGGGTTGTATACCTTTGACCGCAAGCCCAAGTTCGCCCCCGTTTTTTTCAGGGAAATCAACCAGCAGAGGGCTCAGATCGAGGAATAGGAGGCAAGGGATTGCCGATCTATGAATACCGCTGCCGCGTCTGCGGACGGAAATCCGTGTTCATCACCCTGTCGGTCAAGTCGGCGCTGGAGCC
>DAIPLF010000141.1:0-5704 GCA_036769375.1 Candidatus Aminicenantota bacterium
CCGGCGATGACGACGTTCAGGTTGGCCTTCTTGGCGTTCTCCAGGTGCTCCTCGCTGATGTGCATGCCGACCAGAGTGCTCACGCCGCCCGCGGCGTACTTCTCATAGATATCCTTGGCTCCCTCGGTGCCTCCTGTCATGTCGACGAATATTTTGCCGCAGCGGCTGTCTTCCGTCCCGCTGACGATCCTCGGCGGAAGCTGCAGGGTGGCTGCCCTCTGGTATTCGGGGATTCGCTTGAGCAAATGGAGGATATCGCGCAGCCGGGCGGGCTTCTCTTTGTCGAACAGCTGTTTGAGGAAATGAGTGACGCAATTGTCGGCCGCGGTATGGATGCAGATCAGCGGAAGTCCCAGCACCCTGGCGACATCGACCGTCCGGTTGTGGTTGACGGGCATCAGGCGCCGCTCAACCTCGCCGATCCGCTTCTCCATCAGCTTCTCGGCGACACTCAGGGTGATGCCGCAGGCCGCCATCAAGTCCGATTGGAGCTTCATGACGTCGAAAAGCCGGACGAGGGCATACCCCTCCGGGTGGTGGGCGATGATCAAGTCGATCTTGCGCTCGAGCTCCTTGTTGAGGAGATAGGTGAGGAGCACCTCGCCGACCTCCATATCGATGCCCACGATGGCCTTTCTGACCTCGAGCTCACCATCGCCATGGAGGACCCGGGTGTCGGAGAAGGGATTGAACAGCCGGTCCTTGTCGAAATATCCCTTATCTTCTTCGTCCAGTTTATCGAACTTGACCTTTTCTTCGGCCAGCACTCTTCGGATCTCGGGCTTGCCCCGGAGGTCGTTCTTGATCCCGGTTTCAATGACCGCTCTGTAGAATTCCTTGAGTTTCATCGAAAGGACTCCTTTGGTCTGAACCTTATCTCGGCCAGCCCTATTGATTACCACATCCCGCCGCCCGATTCAATTTGGGGCCGCTGAATCCCCCGTTGACCCGGGAATCGCCGCTATGATATATAGGGCTGACCTGGAGAACTGATTGCGGTGGTAAACGGCAAGGTCGAAAACCTCCTCTATTTCAAGGCCGGGTTGTCCTTTGACGCCTTCAAGCTGGCCATCAAGATGTTTGAGGCCTTCCTGGCCGCCGCCGGATCCGGGGAAAGCCCGGACTATTATAAGGCGCGGAACTACCTGCGCGATGCGGACAAATTTTATAAGGAAGCCTTTGCCGAGGCCAAGAAGCTTCTCGGGCCGCTGCCGCCTTACGCCGCGGCCGAATTCGAGAAATGGAGGTCCGATTTTGTGAGGCAGCACAAACTCCTGACCGAGAGCCAAGAATTCGCCGCGCTTAAAGAAGAGATGGCCCAGGATGCTCAACTCGTCCGCTGGATCGATTCCCCTGACCTTGAACGGCTCCTGGCCAAGGAGTATGAACCCCAAAAAACCGGGAAACGCAAACTGGCCAACATCAAAACCCGCATCATGCTGGACCGGCTTCAAGAGCTGGCCATTCAGGCCAATGACCTCAAAAAGAAGGCCCAAGAGAAGCTCCAGGGGAGGGCTTAGGGAGTCTTCTTGATTTCTAGCTCGTCCCGCCAGTAGCGCAGCTTGCCGATGCCCGGGCCATCGGGGCTGCCGTTAAAAGCCAGTCCAAATTGAGAGGGTTTTGCCTCGATCAAGACCCGGTCCCGGTAAACCGCCTTGGTCAGGTTGACGATCGTATAGCTCAGGACCCCTTCCGACGGTCCTTTCCCGACCGCGGGGACGGAGGCGACGAGGAGGTCGCCGTCGGTGGCGAAGTCCCCGAACTCGATCTTTCCCGCCTCATAGGTATACCGCGGACGTCTCCAGTCACGGGCGATATCCCGGCGCAGGTCGTTTTTTAGGCCGACAACGAGCTTGCGGTCGCCAGCCTCGATTTCAACTCCGAGCCCGGCGGATTCGGGAATTATGGAAAGGGTACGTACCTTGTTCAGCCAGTCAAGGGTGGAGGCGTCATCGGGGTGGGGGATGAGCACGATCACGAATCCCGCCGTCTGGCCCAGTTCGAAATGCTGGGCCATTGTCTGATGGATCATGGATTCATCTTGGTAATGGCGTCTGATCGGCTCAACCCCCTCCAGGCGATAATGGGTCAGAGGGAAAATGATGAGGAGGTGCTTCTCCGTGGACAGCGTCTGATCCTGGATCTTCTCATAAGCGGTCTTATACCAATGATCGCCGCGGGCGAGGACCGTCTGGGCATGCCAGAGGTTGGCGAGGGTGAACCACTCCTCGCGGCGGGCTTTGAAGACATCGAAGACGATGAAGAGCTCGGGCTTCTTGACATAGATGACGGCCCGGTCCCACTCGTATCCCCAATCGTCGTCCCTGAGCCGGGTGCGGCTGTAATCGAAGTCGTCGAATGTCAGGAAATCGACTTTCTGGGTCCGGACCCGGCGGTAGGAGCCGGCGTTGCGGAGAAAGTCCAGGATGCCTTGGCCGGGCACCTCGTCCCTGATGCTGTACCGGGATTCGCCCTTTTTCTGACCCATCCAGATCTTTTCAGGCCGGACGCAGAGCCGATTATGGAAGTAATCCTGCCTGAACGCCCCGAATGGGCCCGAAGGCATGTAATCCCTGTACCCGGCATCGTGGAGCAGGACGGACCCGCCGGACATGAGCAGCACCAGGCTGTTCTCGTCGGCATGACCATGGGTCATTTTCTCTTCCTCAACGGGGATGGTATCGCGCAGGTAGTCACGGAAATAGAGACCTCCATCGCCTTCATCCCGATAGTTCAGGAGCAGATAGGTGTCCCGGGGTGTCCAGCCGCTCCGGAAGACGATTTTCTTGCCCTGGACGTCCTCCATCACTTCCTCGGAGAGCGAGGCCGGCGGGGAGGGCGTCATGGCATCCGTACCCCAGCGGCAGCAGTCCAGGAGCATATAGGCCAGGCCGATATTCCTGGGATTCTGGAAATCAACGAATTTCCGGGCGATCGTCGTCGCCGCCCATTTGAGCTCCGGGTCGCGGTAGGCCGCCGCGGCCGCCTCAAAATAGACCAGGTAGTGCGCCCAATTGGCTTCCCAGTGAGCATCCCCGAAATCGGGAACCATCCCGGCCGGACTCAGGAGGTGGAGATAGTATTGTCCGTAATAATGCATCTCGGGCGTCTTGAAAAGCTCCTCCTGCTTTCCCAGGGCGTCGGCATAGCCCAAGAGAGAATAGAGCCAAACGCCGTTATAGATGGCGGCGTCTTCGATCTGCCAGGCCCCCCAATTGTCGTCCCCCAGCGCCCGCCGCTGCATCTCCCAGATTTTGCGGCGGGGATGGTCGGGAAGTGCCCGCACGGCCCAGGCTAAGGATTCGGCCCTCAGCGCAGAGCGGTTCATCGGTCCCCATTCCTGGGAGCGCAGGAGATACTCCACGCTGTGGGCGATTTCGCCCTCGATCTCGGCAACCTCAGCCAGGGTGAGGGCGCCCTGGCGGTGAAGGATATCGTAGGCCCGGACATAGCGCATTACGGTGAAAAAATCCGGGAGCGCGGGCACACCTTCGTCGTAATCGGCCCGTTTGGCCCTGGCCCGGCCGGGATAGGCGGACCGATAATCGCCGTACGTCAGCAGAACTTGCTTTGCCCTCTGCGCGTACTCCGGCTTCTTTTCTTTTTCAGAGAGGGACGCGGAGATAACGGCCATCTCAAGAAGGCCTCCCGGAGGCCGGTAGCCGAAGACGTTCTCCGGGTCGAAGCCCTGCCGCCATTGGGCGATCAGCTCATCTTGGTGGCCGAAAACCCAGTCGGCGGAAGCGCGGGCGAATTCTTGATACTGAGCCAGAGGAACGGCCTCGGTACGCGATGGAACACCCGCCTCCATGCTCGTGCCGGCCAGGAATAAGGCCAGGAAGGCAGAAAACACCGTCTCCAGAGATGGTCCAAGGCGTATCTTACCCATCGGGCTCGCTCTCCTTGGGCGCTCCTGCGCCCGGACCTTGCCGGGCCGGCTTACCGGAAGGCTATTGGAAGACTTTCTTGAGCAGGCCGACGAGGTCAAGGGCGTAGTCGACCTCGCTCAAGGGGACCTTTTTGCCTTGGGCGATCTTGGTAAAACGGCCGTCCTTATTGCTCTCTTTGGTCACAACGATATAATCGGCGAAGGGAGCTACGGCGTCGATCATCTTCTCGTTGTCGCTTCCCGGAGCACCTCGCAGCGCTGTCCCGCCGACATGGACGGCCATGATGAAAATCTTGTTCTGCTTGCAGTAGTCGATGACCCTCTTGAGGCGGGCCTCTTCGGTTTCGATGGTCAGCCCGGAAGCGCCCATGCCTTTGAGGCTCGCCCCGATGGCAAAGATGATCGTGCCGTAGGGGGTCCCTTTGGGGAACTTGGCCAGGTCGGTATACACTTCGGCGTGGAACCCGGGGCCCGACTCCTTGTCAGCCAGCCCGACGCCCGCCTTCATCATATCAAGGTCCGGGACATCGCAGTAGTCAAATCCGATGCCGGCTTCTTCGAGGACGATGTTGACGGTGGTGACATCATTGCTTTGGCCGGCGGACGTGGTCAGCACCGGCAGCTTGGCCTGGGGCACCTCAGCCTGGCCGAGCGCGAAAGAGACAGAAAAGACGAAAATCAAGGCAAAACAAATCATGAGAAAGCGGTGTGTTGATTTCATCTGAGTCTCTCCTTTGTTTCCTATTCTATGGTCTTTTGATCTCCCTGGTCAAGACGACGGGGTGAGAAGAAAACCGTCGCCTTTTTATTTGTCGGTGGGCTCGGAGATCGCGTCCCAAACCTTGATGGCCTTCTTCCACCACTCCGGATAGACGAACCTGTTCCGGTCGAGGGCCCTTTTCTCCGGGTCGTAATAGCCGAGCTTATTGAAGTGGACGAACAGATCATCGCCCAGCTTCCACCAGGCCTTGACGACATTATCCGCATGACTTAGGCAGAAGCCGTCCAGGTAGCCGATCCCTTCGAGAGGAGACCTGTTGTATCTCTCCAGCGCTGCCTTGTCGATCTCAGGGATTCTCAGAACGGTCTTGGCCTCCCATTCGGCCTGGGCTTTCTTGACCTCTTCCAAAGCGGCTTTGTAGGCCACCTGGGTGTGGAAGTCGACATAGTCGAACGCCCAGCGGGCGGAGTCACGGTTCAAGACCCAGTGATCTCCGATCTTGAAGGAAGCGGGGACATCGCTGATCCCCGCGTAGAGCGGGACGTAACACGAGGTCTCCTGGAGCCCGAAGCTCAGCCAGATGATTCCGCCGATCGGGGCGGGCAGCCAGCCGCGGCATTGCGTGATGGTCGTGTACTCGACGCTCGGCGTGCCGATCGTCCGGGTCGTGCCGTAGTAGTTCGGGTTGCTGAACGGGCCCCCGCGTAGCCCCTTGACCCGGTCGAACTGTGATCCCTGGGACCGGTCTCTCGTTATGTCCATCACATCCTGGACCGAGAGGGGCTTGTCGGGTTTGACTGAGAAGGGGAAATCCATGTTCGGGGTCTCGGGGCTGAGCTTGAGGGATGGCGCCACAAGGTTGAAAAAGCGCCACAATCTGGCCCTCCGGCCGTTGCTGCTCACGGCGCTTCCTTCGGCCGGAGAGTAGGCTCTCTTCCAGCTGAAGGGCTTCCCGGCCTTGGGATCGTAGAGCCCCTGCTCAACGGCAAAGGAAACCATGTGGGCCGAACCCAGGAAATAGTCTTTGTTCTTGAGGTCAACCTCTCCGATCCGCGACTCGTTGGGGCAGACGGAGACATGATCGTCCGGCACCC
>DAIPLF010000498.1:0-1612 GCA_036769375.1 Candidatus Aminicenantota bacterium
CAAAAAAAACGGACATGGCCGTTCTCCTTAACTATCAGGCATTTGCAAAGGTCAGCTGTGATTTTAATCGAATCTCGACCGGCATTCAACCAAAAAAGGAAGAGAAGGTTTGAAATGGACCCGCGTCTGTGATAAATAGGGACCCAAGAGGAAAGGCGACATGAGCGAATGGAGAAAGAAGATCCGTATCGGCGTCATCGGAGGCAGCAGCCCGGATGACCGCGCTATCCTTTCGGCCTTCCGCGTCGGACAGGCGATAGGCGAAGCCGGGGCCATCCTCGTCTGCGGCGGCTTGGGCGGGGTCATGGAGGCAGCTGCGTCGGGAGCCAAAAAGGCCGGGGGTTTCACCGTGGGCATCCTGCCGGGGACCCAGCCAGGCGAGGCCAACGCGTCCATCGATCTCCCTATCGCGACGGGCTTAGGGTACAGCCGCAATTCTCTCGTGGCCTTGAATGCCGACATTCTCATCGCCATCGCCGGCGAATACGGCACTCTCTCCGAGATCGCCTACGGGAATATCTATGACAAAAAGGTCATCGGCCTGGACACCTGGGATGTCAAGGGTGTCATCAGGGCCAAGACGCCTGACGAGGCCGTGCGGATGGCCTTGAACGAATGCACGTAATCCGGCTGATCATCGGCTACGACGGCACGGACTTCTGCGGCTGGCAGAGGCAGCCACGGTCCCGGACCGTCCAAGGGACGATAGAGGATGCCCTGGCCAAGCTGGCCGGAAAGAGGATCCCTGTCGTGGGGGCGGGGAGAACCGACGCGGGGGTTCACGCCCTAGGCCAGGTGGCGAGTTTCCGGACCGGACTTCGCCTCAGGAATGAGGAAATCCTGAGGGCCCTCAACGCCCTCCTCCCCGGGGACATCCGGATTTTCTCTGTGCGCCGCGCACCCGCTGATTTCCAGGCCCGAAGATCGGCCCGGTCGAAGGTCTACAGGTACCGTATCTTGAACGGTGTTCGAGTCAGCCCGTTCCTCTTCCGCTACGTGCTCCAATGGCCCGGTCCGCTCGCCTTCGAGAGGATGGCCGAAGCGGCCCGATTGTTCGAGCGAAAGGCGGACTTCACCGCCTTTTCCTCCAACCGGCTTCTCCAGCCCGTGCGCCGGGTGATCCGCTCGGAGCTTAAAAGAAAAGGACGGGAGATCATTTACACTGTCGAGGCCGACGGTTTCTTACGCTACATGGTCCGGACGATGGTCGGCACACTGCTCGAGGTCGGCCGGGGAAAGGTAGAGCCGGCAACGATCGAAGATCTCTTCTCCCGAAAAAAGCGGTCCCTGGCCAGCCCGACCGCCCCGGCCAAGGGCCTTTGCCTCGTCAAAGTGGTGTATTAAAAAAGCGTACAGATATATATAATCCTGGAACACTGTGGGCTGCGTACGGAACGTGTGGTCAATGCAGTGAGTTTGCTTGAGCAAACTAGGGGGATCTGCATATGGTCGGCGTTTCGGGATAAGGCCCGAGGGAAGCCGCTTTTTTGATGAAGGCGAAGGGTGTGGGTGAGGAAGTCCGTGGACGACTGAGCGGGCACGGTTTCTCGACTGAAAGGAGAGAAGAGCGAAGGAGGATGCGAAGCGAGTTTCCGCGCTGGGGAAACGAGCG
>DAIPLF010000003.1:0-18870 GCA_036769375.1 Candidatus Aminicenantota bacterium
CTGGCCCTCCACCTGAACATCCATTTCATCGACTATTTCATCTTCATCCCCATCGTCCTGGTCATCCAGCTCATCCCCATCACCATCAACGGGCTCGGGCTGCGTGAAGGCTCCTATATCGAGATCTTCAAGTTCTACCGAATTTCCCCGCAGGCGGCCGTTTCCTTCTCCCTGGTCGATGTGGCCTTCAACCTTGTGCTCGGCCTCATCGGGGGGACGATCTACGTCTCCCGGAAGAAGGCTCCGTTGAATCCCCGGGCGGAATGAGCTAATCTGAAGCCGGTGACCCCGATGGCCTCCTGGAGGATAACCCCTCGGACGCTCGGCGCCTGGCCCGGCGTACTGGCTTTCGCCTTCCTCTCTCTCCTCCCCTCTTACCTCTCCGCGCAGCAGGACGTCTCCGATTTCGAGAAGCGCCTGGCCAAAGTCAATGAAGAGATCCGCGTCCTGCGAACCCGGATCGGAGAGGCAACCAAGAGGGAATCCGAGGTCCTGTCCCAGCTCGAACGGATCGTCCTTGGCAGGAAGCTCGTCCGTAATGAGCTCGCCGCCCTCAACCTCCGGCAGGAAAAGCTGAATGGGGAGCTGGCCGCTACCAGGCGTAGGATCGCCGGCCTGCGGGAAACCCTCCGCCGGGAGCAGCGGTTGATCGAAAAAACCCTGGTCACCCTCTACAAGTACGGAAGGTTCGATTTCCTCCAGTTCCTTCTCCAGGCTGAGAACATGAACGCCGCCTTCTCCGAGAGCAGGCATCTGACCCTCCTGGCCCGCCACCAGCAGGATGTCATCGGCTCCTACCTCAAGACCGCGGCCGACCTGCAGAGCGCCGAGGCCGACCAGGAAAAGCAAAAAGCGGAGGTGGCCGGCTTGATCGCCGACTCCGTCAGGAAGAAACAGGAGCTCGAAGCGGAGGAGGTCAAGGACAGGGCACTCGTCCAGGAGATCCGGAGGAACAGGAACAAATACGAGCAGGCCCTGGGGGAACAGAAGGAGAGGGCGCAACAGCTTCAGACCCTGATGGACGGGCTGGCCAAACAGGAGATCGTTCTCCCCTTCCGGTTCGTTCCCTTCTACGAAAAAAAGGGGAAGCTGCCTTGGCCGATATCCGGAAAGGTCATCACCCGCTTCGGGGTGGAGCCCTATCTCAACACCCGGACGATGAACAACGGGATCGAGATCGCCCCGCCCAAGGAAGATACCGTCATCCGCTCCATCCATCCAGGCAAGGTGGTTTATGCCGATTATTTCCAAGGCTACGGGAACCTGCTCATCATCGACCACGGGATGAGCTATTATTCCCTCTACGGGCACTGCGATGACTTCATCGTCAGAAAGGGAGATCTCGTCAGGGAAGAACAGCCGATCGCCCTGGCCGGGGACCTCGGCTCCCTCAAGGGAGTATCCCTCTATCTCGAGATCCGCTATAAATCCAGGCCCCTCGATCCCTTGCAATGGCTCAAACGAAGATGATAGAATGTCTCATTCTATGAAGAGATTTTCAGTGAAGAAAACGAGGGCGATCCTGCTGACCGTGATTTTCAGCTTGTCCCTCGTCTTTCTTCTCGAGATGACCTATCTGCGGGGGATAACCGGCCGGTCGGCGGCACCGAAGAACCTCTACCTTCTGGAAGCTGTGATCCGCCTCATCCGCAATGATTACCTCGAGGAAAAGGACCCCGCCCAGACCGTGGACGGATCGTTCAGAGGCCTGGTCAATTCGCTGGACGGCCTGTCCAGCTACCTCGACACCGAGAATACGTCCCGCTTCCTGGAGCAACAGGCCGGACCGCTCAACGGCCCGGGCTTGATTATCTTCAAGAGATACGGGGCCTTTCCCCAGGTCAACGGGATCATAGAGGGCTCTCCCGCGGAAAAACAGGGACTCCAGCTCGGAGACCTCCTCACTGAGATCAACGGAAAGGCGACGCCGGCAATGAGCCTGGCGGAGTCGAACATCCGCCTCTATGACAAGGCTGAGCTCCCGCTCGGCCTCAAGGTCCTACGGGATGAGAAGACGATCGATTTCCAGGTGGGCCGAATTCTTCTCTTTGCCGAACCCATCATCTACTCCGGGCAGGAGGGCACTTCCGGCATCCTGAGCATCCCCCGGATGAGCGGCCCCTGTGTCTCCGAGATCAAGGCGAAAATCGTTCCCCGTCTCCGGGCGGTAGAAAAGCACCTAATCATAGACCTGAGGAATTGCGCGGAGGGGAACTTTGAGGAAGCCAGGCAGTTTGTCAACCTTTTCCTCAAGGCTGAGAGTCTCGGCTATTTCGAGAAAAAAGGAGCACCTAAAGAAATCCTGGCTTCTCCGGAAGAACCGCTGCTTGCCAAGCTCCCGCTTATCATCTGGACGAACCGGGGCACTATGGGCCCGGCTGAGGCTGCGGCCGCCATCCTCAAGGAATTCGGACGGGCTAAAGTGGTAGGTCTGGCCACGCCAGGGATGGCGGCCAGGCAGGCCCATTTTCCCCTCGAGGATGGTTCTTCGGTGCTCCTGACGTCAGGTGTTTTCTGTTTGAACTCGGGCGTCGAGCTCTTGGGGCGAGGCGTCGAGCCGGACGTCCCCGTAGATTCTGAGGACCAGAGCCTCCAGTCTTTCCTCAAAAAGACCCGACCCCTGCTCACCGCATCCTGAGCTATGTCCTTTGAACCGAGCGCCAAGAAGACGAAGCGGGATCCCTACCTGCGGCGCCTCTACCTGATCTTCGCTCTGATCGTACTGGTTTCAACCCTGGGGTTGGACTATGTGGCCGCCCGCCGGGGCGAAAAGGCCTATTTCTTCGCTTCTCGGGCCGCCCGGCCAGAAGTCCTGGTCACTCGCGTCCCCCTGGCCGATTCGATGCGCCGCATTCTTGGAGCTTCCGGCCTTCCCCCGGGGTCGGTCGAGGAGCTCGAAGACGAGGACGGAACCCCGCGATTTGTGGCCCAAATCCCCGCGCAAGATTATGAGTCCGTGGCGTCTCGCCTGGATAGGAAGCTTCGGAATCTCGGGGCATCCGCCGCAAAGGAGAAGATAGAAGTAGAGGGCCTGTCCACCTATTCCTGGCGGATAATCGGACCTCAAGAAGAAACCCTCTTTCTCGTCTTCTCCCTTCTTCAACCGCCGGCGGAAGAGAAGGAAAAGGAGGTCGCCCCCGCGCCGCCCGAGGGCCGTGTGGCCATCATACTCGACGACATGGGCGACAGCCTGGAGGTCCTTCAAGAAATCTGCGAACTCGGCCAGCCGGTCACCATCTCTGTCCTGCCGCTTAGTCTGTACGCCGAAGAGACGGCCCGGATCGCCCACGAGAACGGCCTGGAGGTCATGCTCCATCTTCCCGGTGAATCCCTGAACCATCAGGAAGGCAACACCTTGACTGCGGGCCTCATCAAGTCCGGAATGAGTGAGGAGGATGTCCTTTCCCTGGTGGAAGAGTCCCTCTCCCGCGTCCCCTATGTCCTGGGCGTGAACAACCATATGGGCTCGAAGATCACCCAGGAAGAGTCCATCATGCGCCCGATCCTGGACCTCCTGAAAAGCCGGGGTCTCTTCTTTATTGACAGCCGGACGACTGCCGATTCCATCGCCTTCGACCTGGCCCGGAAAATGGGGCTTAGCGCCGCCTTTCGGAACGTCTTCCTCGACTCTTCAGTCGGTGTGGATTTCTCCAAAAAGAAGATCATCGAGCTTTTTCGACTTTCACAAAAGACGGGAAAGGCCATCGGCATCGGACATCCCTTTCCGGAAACCCTCCAGGCCTTGAGGGAAAATATCCACCTCGCGAAAAAGTATAAGGTGAAGCCGGTCTTCGCCTCTGAGATCATTCTCAGGTAGCTCCCCGGCCGCAGGGCCCATCTCCGGCATCCCTCAGGGAATGAAAACCATACGCCTGGAATATATGGATTGGAGCCGGACCGTTTGGGTTCGGGAGGGATTGCATAATGCGGCTCCATTCGCTATATTGAGCTTGAACAAAGGAGGAAACGGATGAGAAGAAATGCCGTTCTTGGACTCGTCATAGCGATCGCCCTGTCCTCTCTCCTGCTCTCATCCTGTAAGGGGGTCTCTCCGGAGGAGCTGAAGGCATCGCTGGAGATCGTCGAGGTGAGCTCCAAGTGGGTGGCCAAAACCTACCAGCCCTGGCCCCCCAAGCTTGTCCTGGTCCCCACCATCAGCTTCCGTGTCCGGAATGTCTCCGACAAGCCGATCAATTATTTGAACTTCAACGCCATTTTCAAGAGCCGGGATGAACTGGAGAACATGGGAGATAACTTCCTGGCGGCCATCCGCAAGCAGCCGGTCCCTCCGGGGCAGACAAGCGAAGTCATTACCCTGAAGAGCAACTACGGGGTCGAAGGCAAGAGCCTGGCCCAGTTCAAGGACAACCCCCAGTGGAAACCGGTGATCTGCAAACTCTTTGTCCAGTCAAAGGGCTCGGTTCACGTCCTTCTCGGCGAATACGAGATCTCCCGGGAGATCGACTTCAAAGAACCCGAGCCGGTCGGCACGGAAAAGAAGGATTAACCACCCAGAGGGTTCGGTATAAGGATCTTGATATAGTTCTTGGCCTTGATATTCTTCAGGAATTCGTCCAGCTTTTTAGCTCTCTTCTCCCCAAAGAGCTTTTCCCAGATATCCTTTTTAACCTCTTCATAGGGCCTAAGCCGGCTCTCTTTCTTTTCCTCTAGCTTTAGGAGGTACCAGCCGTTCTTGGCCTGCACCCAGGGACTCATCTCCCCGGGTTTCAGTCCGATCACTGCCTCCTCCAGAGTCTTGTCGAGCTCGCCCTTTTTGATAAAGCCGAGATCGCCCTGGTTCTCCTTGAGAGGGCTGTCCCCGAGCTCGGCGGCCAGGGCGGAGAAATCCCCGCCGCCCTTGACCTTTTCACTGATCTCCGTCTTCCTGGCCTCGACTTCCTCCGCGGTCCGGCTTTCTGTCGAAAGATAGATGCCCCGCAGTCTATACTCCTCCGGTTCCACGAATTCCGCCTGGTTAAGCTTGTAGTAGTTGACTCCTTCTGTCTCATCGACGGAGATGCTGCGGTCGACCTCCTGGGAGACGATGAGCTGACGCAGGAGGTTCTCCTCGACCTGCTTGAGGAACTGGTCGTAGGCGATGCCCTGCTGGAGGAGAGCCTGCCGAAACTGGGCGTCCGTCTCGATATTGTTCTCCCGTTTGAGCCGGTCGATATAATTCTTGACCTCTTCGCCGACGTTGAACTGCCTTTGCTTGGCCATCTGGAGAAGGAGAAGGTCGGTGATCATGGTGTCCAGCATGCCCATCTTGGCCCGTTCATACGCCTTATCGAATTCCTCGCCCTGGAATTGGCCTCGCAGCATCTGATAGATCGAATCATGATAGGCTTTGAACTCGGAAAGTGTGATGACATCGTCGTTCACAATGGCAACGATCTCCTCGACCACCTGACCGGCCGCCATACCGGCAAGAGCGAGCAGAACGGCCGCCAAGCGGAGAGGCGCGCGTCGGTTTCTCATGTCTTTTCTCTTTGGTACGGGAAAGGTAGGTTCTCGGGAAAAATCTCCCAGTCAACGCTCTTTTTTAATTCCGCCAGCTGCCGCCGGGCAACGGCCTCCACCTTCAGCCCAAGGAGTTTTTTCTTTATGGAGGGTGCGGCGCTCTCAAAGGAAACCTGTTCCGGGGCGAACTTCTTATCCAGCCGGAAGAGATGATAGCCGTAAGACGACTCGACGACTGGGCTGACCTCTCCCTCCGCCATGCCGAACACGGCGGCTTCCATCTCCGTCGGAAGCTGCCCCTTCTGGAAAACGCCCATTTCCCCTCCAGCGGCCGCCTCCGGGCCGATGGACCGCGCCCGGGCCAGAGCCCGAAAACCTTCCTCATCGGCGAACCTCGCCTGCTCCCAGAGCTCGACAGCCTCGGACTCCGTTGCCACGAGGATTTGGCTGACCTGGACTCTTTCTGGAAGAGAAAACTCGCCGGCATGGCTGTCGTAATAGGCTTTGACCTCGTCATCCCCGACGGATATGTCCCGGCTCGATTCCCTGATATACTTTTCTATCCGCATCTTGTCGACCAACGGGCCGGAATCAGAGGCCAGGAGTGAGGCTTTCTCCTCCTCGGTCCAGGTCCCCTCTTCGGCCTCGTCCAAGAAGGCCCGCTTCTCTTCGGTGGAGAGGGAAATCCCACCTTGAACGGCGGCCGACATAAGGATCTTGTCATCGACGAACTGATCGAACAGCTCGCTCAGGGCGAGCCCGTCGAGATCCCGGACGCCGCTCCCGGCGGTCACCTCGAGATAGCGGCTGAAATCCGACTCCGAGTAAGTGACCGACCCGACCCGGAGGACAATCCGGTCTTCATCCGGCGGGGCGACCCCTGAGGACGACGGAGCCCCTCCAGCCGGTTTCTTGGACCCGCAGGCAGAAGCCCAGACAAAGGCCCAAATCACAGCGCTGAGCAAAGCCAGCTGGCGGGGTCTTTGTTTCATCCGGCTCATCATCGATTATCTTTATTAATATCAATTCATTTTATTATATCCGTACAACTCGTTCAAGACGGTGACGGTTTCATCCAGGACGGCCGGCCCGGCTTCCGAGGACAGGGCCAGCGTCAGGACCCCCTGCGGCGTCAACGAACCTCGCTGCCTTTTAAGCACCCGGGTGAGGCCCGAGAGGTCGGCCAGGGTGGCGGGATGGAACCTGAGAATGAGCCGCGACCCTATCCTGTCGATCGACCTGATCTTGATCTTTTGCGCCAGGTTCTTGATGACGCCGTAGCGAAGCAAGCTTTCGATGCTCTCCGGCGGCGGGCCGAACCGGTCACGGACTTCTTCCCTTATCTTGTCTATTTCAGCGGGGCTCTCTACCGAGGAGACTCTCTTATAGAGGTTCAGACGCAGGTTGATCTGGGGGAGATACTCCTCGGGGATCCGGATGTCGATCCGAAGGTTGATCTCGCTTTTGACCTCTTCCTCTTTCTCTCCCTTGAGTTCCTTGATCGTCTGGTCAAGAAGCTCCATGAAGTAATCGAACCCGACCGCTTCCATGTAGCCGTGCTGCTCAGACCCGAGGAGGTTCCCCGCCCCCCGGATCTCCAGGTCCTTGGCCGCCAGCCTGAACCCGGAACCCAACTCGCTGAACTCCTTGAGCGCCTTGAGGCGCAGCCGGGCCAGCGGAGTGAGTTCCGTGAACGGCGGCACAAGAAAATAGGCATAAGCCTGGCGCGAGGCGCGGCCGACGCGGCCGCGCAGTTGATAGAGCTGGGAGAGCCCGAAAGTGTCGGCGCGGTCGACGACAAGGGTGTTGACGAGGGGGATATCGATGCCGTTCTCGATGATCGTGGTCGAGATCAGGACGTTCGAGCGACCTTCGATGAAATCGATCATCCTTTTCTCGACTGCCGCGGCGGGCATCTTCCCATGGATAAAGACGACGCGGGCCTGGGGGACGAGCTCGGTCACCATCCCGGCGACCTCCTCAATGTCCTCGATCTTGTTGTGGATGTAATAGACCTGTCCTTGACGGCTGAACTCCTGCCGGATGGCCGAGGTGATGAGCTCGGTATGGAAAGGGGCCACCACGGTGTGGATGGCCAGCCGATCTTTGGGCGGCGTCTCGATCAGGCTGATGTCCCTGAGCCCGGAGATGGATAGGTTCAGGGTCCGTGGAATAGGAGTGGCGGTCAAGGTGAGGACATCGATATTGGCTCTCACCCTCTTGATCTTCTCTTTGTGACTGACGCCGAAGCGCTGCTCCTCATCGACGATGAGGAGGCCGAGGTCATGGAACTCGACGTCCGCGGAAAGCAGCCGGTGGGTCCCGATGACGATATCCACCAGGCCTTTTTTGAGGTCGCTGACGGTCTTCTTCCTCTCCCCCGGAGATTGCAGCCGGCTGAGGCCTTCGATTCTCACCGGGAAAAGGACCATGCGGTTGCGGAAGGTTTTGAGATGCTGGCTGGCCAGGACCGTCGTCGGGCAGAGCACGGCCACCTGCTTGCCGTCCATGGCTGCCTTGAAGGCCGCCCGCATGGCCACCTCGGTCTTGCCGTAGCCGACGTCTCCGCAAACCAGACGGTCCATCGGGGAATCAGACTCCATATCCCTAAGGACCTCCTTGATCGTCCGCAGCTGGTCCTCGGTCTCCACGTACTCGAAGGTCTTTTCGAACTCCGACTCCCAGGAGCCGGACGGGCTGAACCGGAAACCCTGAAGGGCCTTCCTTCTCGCATACAGGTCCAGAAGCTCCCTGGCCATTTTTTCGATCGCCTTCTTGGTGCGCTCTTTCGTCTTCTGCCAGTTCCCCGTGCCCAGCTTGTCCAGCGGCGGGAGTGTCGCCCCCGTCTGCGAATATTTCTGCACGAGGTTCAAATCCTCGACCGGCACATACAACCTGTCCCCGTCTTGATAAGAGAGCTCGATGAACTCCCGGTTCTGGGCATCCACCTCGAGCCGGATCAGACCGCGGAAGATGCCGATCCCGTAATCGGTGTGGACGATGTAGTCATTCTCCCGCAGGTCCTGGAAGTGGGAGACGAACGCCTTTCGGGCCGGACGGCTGACCAGCACCTTCTCTTCAGTGAAGACGTCCGATTCCGAAAAGAAGGTGATCCTCTCGGGCGGGTAGCTCCAGCCGCGGTCGAGATTCCCCACGAGGAGGAGCACCTCCCCGGACCTCGGGGCGGCAAACGGGCTGATCTCTTCCCGGGCCCCTACCTTGTTCTGGGAGAGCAGGCTGCCCACTCTGTGGCGAACTGTCAGGTTGGAAAGGAAGATGGCGGAGCGCTCTCTTGACCTCTGTGTACGCCTCATATACTGGATAAAAAAGGGAATCTTGTTGTCAAAACGGGGCACAGACTGAAAGGGGAAATGATGGGTGTTTTGCCCGTCCCGCGGGAGCAACTCTCCCAGGAGCACGGCTCTCCTCCGCAGCTCGCCCCAGAGTCCAGGAGGATAGATCTCATCGGGATGGAGCCTGGAGCCGTTTCCGCGCTGAAGCTCCCGGTACTGCTTTTCTAGAGTTTCCCTCGTCTCCGCCCATTCCTTCTCCACTTCTTCGGGGTCGGCGATGATGAAGACGGCCTCATTCAAGTAATGGGTAAAGGGCACGAATCGCTCTTTATCGAAAAGCGCCAGAAAGGCAAAGTCCGGCGGGACCTCGGAGTCAAGGACGGACTTGAGCGAAGCCGACCGCTGCCACCTAGCCAAGAAGTCGGGGTCGCCGGGGAATTCCCGCAAGGACGGGATAAGGATGCGGGACACTCGGGCTGAAGACCGCTGCGTCGAGGGGTCGAACTCGCGGATAGAAATGATCTCATCGGCGCTGAATTCCAGGCGGTAGGGAGACTTACTCCATGGGGAGAACACATCGACGACTCCTCCCCTCCAGGCATATTCTCCCGCGGAAGCGATCAGCTCCTCCTTGGTATAACCGAAATCACCAAAAGTCTGGAGGAGGCGATCGCGATCGAACTTTTCGCCCGCCTCGAGCTCAAGGAAGGAATTCTTGAGGTCAGCGGGCGCCGGGAACGGTTTGAGCAGCCCGAAAAGATGGGCAAGCACCAGCGAAGGGGACCGCTGGCCCAGGCTGTAGAAGAACCTCATCCTGGAGGATACGGCCTCGAGGGAGGGGGAGACGCCGTCATAAGGGTTTTCCGCAAGCTCGGGAAGGATTTCGAGGCCCGAGGCAAGAGAGAACTGCGAAAAATAGAAGCGGCAGCCGTCCTCCAACCGGGAGAGCGCGCGCGAGCGCGGCTGGATGAAAATGATCCTCTTTTTGATCTGCCGGCTAAGGCAGGTCAGGAAGTAGGGGACCGCCGGCTCGACCGGCCCGGAAACCATGAGCCCTTCGGTCTGCAGCCGGAGATCTTCCACGAAGCGTCGGAAAACGTCGGTTTTTTCGAGAAAATCAAGACTCATCGCCTAATTAGGCATTATACATGATCCCCCGCGAAATCTGAGTTTTATTGTCTCAGGACGGGGGGAGCAACCGGCAGTGCCCCAGGAGCCGGCATTCGCCGGAGGGGCCGATCCTGAGAGTCACGTCCTGCCCGGCCACCCGGCAGCGGACGAGCTCATAGGGCTCACGGGTGTCTTTTTCCTGGCCTCTCTTGCGCCAGATGATCTTCTCAACCAGGTACTCGCGGCCGGCGAGGACGACCGCCCGCGGCCTCTCCTGCCCCTTATAGCCGGAATAAAAAATGATCTTTATCAGCTTATTCTGATCGGACATATCACCGACCTGCCTACATTATATAACAGGATCCGTTCTTAAAAAGAATGGTTGTCAAACCGGAACCTCCCCAATATAATAAGCATACGCCGTGAAGGAGGAACCCATGTCGCAAAAAGTCCCTTCGCCTCAATTGGCCAACATTGTCATGCTGGGCGCGGTCTGGGGATTCGCCGAAGCAGGCCTCGGCCTCGGACTGCAGCGTTGCGCCTCTCTCGCTTCGGGGTCGATCATGACCGGGGTGGCGCTCCTGTTCATCGCTACGGCCTGGGTCCTGACCCGCCGGGCCGTGGGCGTCTTCCTCCTGGTCGCGCTGGTGACGATCATGAAGCTGTTCGATGCCCTGCTCCTCTCGCTGCCTATAAAGCATGGCGCAGTCGCAAACCCCATCTTTGCTTTCTGGGTCGAGGCCCTGGCATTCCTGCTTTTCATCGCCATAATCAAAGAGTCGCTCGCGCAAAAAAGGCAGGGACAGGCTGTCCTGGGGGCCGCAGCCGCTCTCCTGGCTGTAAACCTATTCCCGCTGGCGAAGTTCGCCACAGGGATCCCAGCTTGCGTCTATAAGAGCACCGGATATCCCCTTTCTCTCTACTTTGCGCCCATCGCCGTCGGCCTCTCCTTGATCATGGTGCCTGCGGGCTTCTGGCTGGGCGAGCGGATCGCGGCAAGCGAGGGCGCGCATGAAGCGTTCGTCCAAGGGAGAGCCTTCCGGTATTGGGTCTCCCCCCTCACGCTGGCTGTCTCTCTTCTCCTTATGGCCGCCCTGCGGCTGGCCGGCTAACCTGTTCGCTGCCGTCTAAAAAAGGAGCGTAACAATGGAGAAAACTCCAAAGAAGAAAAGCCGGACGGTCACACGGCGCGCCTTCCTGAGAGGGCTGGGGGGCGGAGCGGCAGGCGCTGCCCTGGCCGGCCGGCTCCGGGGCCATGATGCAGGCGCGGGACAGGCGGAGGCGCCGCTGCCTCCGGCCTATGCCCGAAAGACTATAAACTTCACGGTCAACGGAAAAGACGTTTCCGTGGAAGTCGAACCGCGGGAGACCCTTCTCGAGGTCCTGCGGGAAAGGCTGAAACTCACCGGCGCCAAGAAAACCTGCGACCGGGGGGAATGCGGCGGCTGCACCGTGCTCATCGACGGACAGGCCATGTATTCCTGTCTCTTTCCCGCCGTCCGCGCCGGCGGAAAGAGGATCATTACCGTCGAAGGCCTGGCCGACGGCGAAACCCTTCATCCCGTCCAGCAAGCCTTCATCGAAAAGGATGCTTATCAGTGCGGCTATTGCATGCCCGGGTTCATCATGTCTTCGGTCGCCTTGCTGAACCAGAACCCGAACCCCTCGACGGGGCAAATCAGGGCTGGATTAAGCGGGAACCTCTGCCGCTGCGGGAATTACGTCAAGATTTACGAGGCCGTGGCTGCGGCCTCACAGAAGATAAGGAAGGCCTGAGATGAAGAAGATCGCCTATATCAAGACAGCCAAAGGCGGCAGACCGCAGGGGAAAGAGACACCCGCCCCGGCGCCGGCCGAATTCAAGCTCATCGGCAAGCCCACGCCCAGGGTCGACGGGAAGCTCGTTGTCACTGGCCGGGCCAAGTATACGCACGACGTCTTTTTCAAGGACATGCTTTATGCCAAGATCCTCCGGTCCCCCTATGCTTCGGCCGAGATCGTTTCTCTCGACCTCAGCGCAGCTCAGAGCTTTCCCGGGGTTAAGGCCGTGCTCAGGCTTAAAGAAGGCCGGGTTAAATACGAAGGCGAACAGGTCGCGGCCGTAGCGGCAATCAGTGAAAAGGTCGCGGAGGATGCCCTCGAGCTCATTAAGGTCGAGTACCGGACTCTCCCTCATGTCGTCGCCCCGGATAAGGCTATGGCCGAAGGCGCTCCCCGTGTCCATGATTCCGCCAACATCGAAAAGATCAACGAGTACAGCCGGGGGAACATTGACCGGGGCTTCGCCGAGGCGGAGGTCACCTTCGAGCGGACATACAAGACTGCCATCGAGATCCACCAGCCCGTCGAGACTCACGCCAGTGTCGCTAAGTGGGACGAGGATGAGCTGACTGTCTGGGACTCAACCCAGGCTATATTCAACGTACGTGACGGCCTGGCCGAAGCGCTCGGCATCCCGGAGACCAAGGTCCGGGTCATCAAGATGTACATGGGAGGCGGGTTCGGAAGCAAGCTGGACGTTAATGAGCACACGATCGTCGCCGCCAACCTGGCCAAGAAAACCGGCCGGCCGGTCAAAATAACCCTCTCGCGCAAGGAAAACTCGCTGTGCGTGGGAAACCGTCCGTCCACCCTGATCACCATCAAGGGAGGAGCCAAAAAGGACGGGAAACTGACTGCCCTGTCCTTGAAAAACTACACTTGCGGAGGCCTAGACCGTGGAGACGAGTGCTCCGAGCCCTTGATCGATGTCTATGAGTGTCCAAACGTCAAAGTGGAGGAATTCACGGTCTTCACCAACACCGGTGCCAACCGGGCGACCCGGGCCCCCGGCCATGTTCAAGGCACTTTCGCACTGGAAGGTTTCATGGAAGAACTGGCCGCGGAGCTCAACCTTGATCCCCTGGAATTCCGCCGGAAAAACTATACAACGTCCAACCAAGGAGGAACGGGAATCGTCTATTCCTCCAAAGGGTTGGACAAGTGCTATGACATCGGCGCTCAAGAGATCGGCTGGACGAGGCGCAACAAGAAGCCGGGAGACGGCCAGGGAAAAAAGAGGCGGGGATTGGGCATGGCCAGCCAGATCTGGTGGGGAGGCGGAGTCCCCGGCACGCTGGCCGACATCAAGCTCCACCGCGACGGCAGCGTCGAGGCCATCAGCGGCACCCAGGACCTCGGCTGCGGGACCAGGACTTTCATGGCCATCGTCGCCGCCGAAACACTCGGGCTCGAGCCCCAGGACATTACCATCAAGATCGGGGACACGGTCTATCCGTGGGCGCCCATTTCGGGAGGAAGCCTGACGGCTCCGTCGGTGGGCCCAGCCGTCCGCGACGCCTCCCTCAAGGCGGCCGACCACCTGAGAGACATGGCCGCCAAGAAATTGAGCGTGCCTGCGACCGATATCGTCCTCGCCGACAAAAAGCTCTTTGACAAGAACAAGCCGGAAAACAGCATCACTTTTAAGGACCTCGTCAAGGAGTTGCGCCGAGAGGCCCTTTTCCACGGGGAGCGCGGCCCCATGCCGGCAGGGTTCGCCTACAACACCTTCGGCGCCCATTTCGCCGAGGTCGAGGTGGATACCGAGACGGGCCGGATCAGCGTGCTCAAGCACGTGGCCGTTCACGAGATCGGCCGAGTGCTGAACAGATTGACGGCCGAGAGCCAGGTCATCGGAGGTGTCACCCAGGGAATCAGCACGGCCCTGTTCGAGGAGCGGGTCATCGACGAGAACACGGGTAAGATGGTCAACCCCAACCTGCAGACCTACAAGATCGCCACCTCGATGGATATGCCTGAGATCATCCCCATGTTCGCGGACCTCGTGGACCCGAGGATCAACAACCTGGGAAACAAGGGGCTGGGCGAGCCGCCCCGGATCCCATCCTCGGCCGCAGTGGCCAACGCCGTCTATAACGCCGTCGGCATCCATCTGAGGGAGATCCCGATGACTCCTGACAGAGTCCTCAAGGCCCTTCAGAGCAAGGAGGCGGGCTCATGAAAGACTTCCAGTGGACCGAACCTCAAACCGTCGAACAGGCCCTCGCGTGGTTGGCCAAGGCGAACGGGAAGGCCGTCCTCATGGCCGGTGGCACGGATCTCTTCACCGAGATCAAGGAGGGAGTTGTCGAGCCGGACCTGGTCATCGACCTCAGGCCCATCCCCGGACTGGCCTCGATCCAAAAGGACAAGGAAGGAGTCCGCATCGGCGCTCTTGCGACCGTCGCCAGCATAGCGGCAGACCCGATGATTAAGCAGGACTTTCCCGGACTGAGCGAGGCGGCCGGGTCCCTCGCCACGCCGCAGCTGCGGAACATCGGCACATTGGGCGGGAACCTCTGCCAGAGGCCGCGCTGCTGGTACTACCGGGACTCCCAGATGGTCTGCCGGAAGAAGGGCGGAAGCCAGTGCTTTGCCGTCAAGGGCAGGAACAAGTACCACGCTATCTTCGGCGGCGGGATCTGCCATATCGTCTACCCCTCCGACCTCGCGCCAATGCTCATTGCCCTGGGTGCCCAGATCACGATCAGCTCACCTCGCGGGGACCGGAGCCTGCCCCTCGCCGAGTTCTATGCATTGCCGGCGAAAAATGTCCGCCGGGAGAACGTCCTGGCTGCGGACGAAATTGTCCGAGAGGTCAGGCTCCCCCCGGCCAAGAAAGGAACGCGGAGCGCCTATATAAAGCTCAAAGAAAGGGAGACCTGGGATTTCGCCCTGGTTTCCGCCGCGGTCCGGGCCACAGAATCGGGCGGGGGGCTGGATGACGTAGCGATCGTTCTGGGCGGCGTCGCTCCTATCCCCTGGCGGCTGGGAAGAACGGAGTCCTCTCTTAAAGGTAAAAAACTCAGCGAGCCGTTGATCAAGGACGCTCTCGGCGCGGACCTTCAAGAGGCTCGGCCCCTCGAGGAAAATGGCTATAAGATCGACCTCGTCCAGGTCGCTGTCAGCCGCGCGTTGGGGAGCCTGACGCGGGGAAAATGAATCTTCGTCACTGATGAAGAACAGAAAGTCAACGACTGGAACTCTGCGGGCGCTGGGCGTGCTGCTTCTTCTGACGGGCCTATCATACGGCCTCTTATCGGCGGGCCCGCCTGCAGGTGGCAGGAGTGGGGCCTCTCCGGGAAGAAACAAAACCACCCTCATCGCCTTCTATCCCACTTTGGGCACGATCAAAGACCTGATGGCCCTGCGGGAAAATAAACTGATCGACCTTCCCGACCTCGAGGTCGTGGGCGTGTACCACGTAAAAGAGAAGACTGACTACGAGGACTCCAAGGCCTTCGCCGCAAGCAACGGCCTCGACTGGCTCACTTTCCATCCGATCTCAGCCCCGATCCGGGCGGAGACGGTCTTCCAGAAAAACGCCTGCACCCCGGAATTTGAGAAGATCTTTGACCTGGCTGACGGGATCGTCTTCTTCGGCGGACCGGACATCCCGCCCTCTCTTTATAAGGAAAAGACGAACTTCCTGACCATCATCGAGGACCCTTATCGTCACTTTCTCGAAGTGTCCTTTATTTTCCATCTCCTGGGCGGTCACCAGGACAAGGACTTCATTCCTCTCCTTGACCGCCGGCCGGACTTTCCCATCCTCGGCCTCTGTCTGGGCGGCCAGAGCCTTAATGTGGGAACGGGAGGGACCCTCACCCAGGACATCTGGACGGAGGTCTTTGGCGCCGCTACGGTGGAAGATGCCATCGCCCTCGGTCCCTCCAACTGGCATTCCAATCCTTACGCACGTCTCCTTCCCCGGGAGGGATTCTCGGGTTTCACTTTCCACCAAATCCAGTTTGCCGGCGGGGGACGATTCCAGAAGGAGATCGCCTGGAACGAGAAAAGCCGGCCCCTGGTTCTTTCCTCCCATCACCAGCAGATAAAAAAACTCGGGAAGGGCTTTCGGATCATCGCCTCCTCGCTCGACGGCAAAGTCGTCGAGGCCTTTGAGCACGAGCGTTATCGCCATGTCCTTGGACTGCAGTTCCATCCCGAGCCCTGGTTTTTGTTCGACCCCAGCTATTTTACCCGGTTCACTCCGGAGGACAAGGAACCCTTCAGCCTCAAGGAGTATCTTGAGGGGCATGAGGAAAGCCTCGACTTTCACAAGAAGCTCTGGTCCTGGTTCTGCGGGGCCTTGAGGGAAGAGCACCGGAGAAAGTGATGATCAGATCGGCCGCCGCAGGGCTGGGCCCGATTTGATAAAACCCCGTTTTTTTATATAATGAATTTCGTGGTTCATGATAACCGGGGGGGATTTCGAACAGCCTGTCTTATCTTGACCCTCCTGGCATTTACCGAGTCTGGGGCGCAACCGCCGCAAAAACAAGGGGACCTCATCCCGCATGAGGTGACGGTAACGCTCAAGCTCATCCAGGTTTACGTGACCGACAGCAAAGGGAGACCGGTGCCGGATCTTCTCCCCGCCGATTTCAAGCTGCTCGATAACGGCAAGCCCATAACCATCACTGAGTTCGAGAAGCATGCTCTGTTCGGCCCGGAAAAGCCAAGGGAGGAAGAAGTCCCTTCTCCCCCGACCGGACCTCCCCGGATCAGCCGGAGGTTTTTCCTCTTCTTTGATTTCGCCTTCAACAACCCCCAGGGCCTGGAGCAGGCCAAAAGAGCCGCTCTTCATTTCCTCGACCATCAGGTCCAGGCGTCGGATGAGGTCGGGGTGATCTCTTATTCCATCTATAAAGGGCTGACCCTCCACGAATACCTGACCACGGACCATCACAAAGCAAGGGAAGTCGTGGAAGGCTTCAGCCTGAAAGACATCCTGGGAAGGGCTCAGAGCCTGGAAGTGGAATACTGGAATGCCATGAAGGGCATCACCAGCGAATCTCATCTCACCGCCCCTGTCACACCAGCGGAGGGATGGTTCAATCCGGCCAAGCAAAAGCTTCTGGACCTGTCCGTTGACAGGATGAACTATCAGCTCCATGTCCGCAATTTCGTCCAGAAAATGGGCGACCTGGCCAGATCCTTGCGCCTGATCCCCGGCTATAAATACCTCATCCTCTTTTCCTCCGGAATCGCCGGCTCCGTCTTCCAGGGCGCGCCCTATGCCATAAACCGTGACAAGATGGCTGAGACGCAGCGAGCGGGCGACACCGGGCTCTACAATATGGACAGTCTCGACGCGGCCATCTGGGAAGAGAAGAAGTATGAGAACATGGTCAAAGAACTAGCCCAGGCCAACTGCCCGGTTTATGTTTTCAACACCGAACAGCTCGGCCAGGACCCCGCGCTGAACAAGGCCATGTCCGGAGAATATCCGCTGAAGAAGCTATCCCAGATTTCGGGCGGGGAATATTTTCCCCGCGTCGAAGATTATGAGAACAGCCTGGCTCAAGTTCAGGGCATAACAGGCACATACTATGTCCTCGGGTATCCCATCAAGGCGAAAGAGGATGGCAAGTTTCACGAAATCAAAGTGAGGGTTCTGCGGAAGGGCTGTGAAGTCCGCGCCCAGAAGGGATACTTCAACCCGAAGCCTTTTCCAGAATTCTCCGAATTCGAAAAAACCCTGCATCTCATGGACGTTGCCTTGACCGAGAGCCCGCAGCTCCAGAGTCCCGCCGGGTTCCCCATGATCGCCCTTCCCTGTCCGACCGGCAAGGAATCGTTGCTTGTCCTTCTCTCTCAGATCCCCAAGGAAGTCTTCGTTCCGGCGGGCCAAGGTCAGAATGAGGTCGTGTCGCTCATTCTCGACAGCCAGAAGAACATCGTAGATTTCAAGCGAGCCGCGGTGGATTTCGCCGGCATCGCCCAGCCGGCGCTCTGCCATTATACCTTCTCTTTCCTGCCGCCCGGCGAATACGATTGCCGAGTCGTCGTCCGAAATCTGGAGACCGGCCAGACGGCGGTCGCCCGCGAGTCGGCCCAGATTCCGGCGGCGTCCGCCACTTCGCTCACCCTTTGGCCGCCGCTCCTTCTTCGGCCGGAAGCAGACACCTATTACTTCGGCGTCCGGAAGGCGGCCGGGGAGGATGCGGCCGTGACCGGTCCGTCCTTGACCGGCGTTTTTCCGTTCGAGGCCAAAGAATACTCGCCTTGGCTGGGCGATCTAGCGGCCGGCTCGCCGAAGGTCTTTGCCCTGGTGGTCTGCGGTCTCGGGGACATCTCCGAGCCGGAGCTGGAGCTGACGTTTTTGCTGCAGGAAGAGCCCTCGGGCGCAGAGATCCCGATTCCCCACTCCGTCCTCTGGGCGAAGCCGCATTCCCGCGCTGAAGGCGGAGGCGGGTGGCTGGCGCTTCTAGCGCAACTCGAATTTTCGGACCTGAAGCCTGGCCGCTACACGCTGAAAGCCGCGGCCAAGGAAACGACAACGAATTCCGAGGCCAAGTCCGTTCAGAGGCTGGACATCCGGTAAGACGATGCGCGGGAATGCAAAATCCCTCCTCGCCTTCTCCATTCTGGGACCTGTTTTCAGCCTGATTCTCCTCGCGCCCCCGACTTCTTTGAGACAAGGGATGGCGGGACCTTCGACTCCGTCCCTGGGCCAGGCGGAAGAAATCCGGCTTCCTGCTATCTTGAACAAGGCCATCCGGTATTGCCGTAAGCTCGAAAAAGCGGCCCTGGATTTCGTCTGCCTGGAAGAGATCTCCGAGAAGATCGATTATTCGCGGGAAAGAGAGGATGAGATCTACGTCCCGCTGAATACCGGGATCCGCACCCAGATCAAGATCGCCAAGCGAAAACAAGAAAATACCTATCTCTATGACTTTCAGTTCACGCGTAAGGGCGAACTTAAAAGGGAAAACCGCACTCTCCTCGAAAAAAACGGGAAAAAGGCCAAGGAACAGGATGCGCCCCTGGAGACTTCCGTTTTCCAGGTCCGGAATGTCCTCTTCGGACCCCTCGGCCTGCTCAGCGAAAACATGCAGGGGTACTACGATTACCAATTTGTCAGGGAAGAGGAGGTCCAGGGTGAAAAGGTCGCCGTCATAGACGCCACCCCCAAGAAAACGCTCACCGGAAGCCACGGTTTTGGGCGCATCTGGATCAA
>DAIPLF010000499.1:0-1603 GCA_036769375.1 Candidatus Aminicenantota bacterium
AGACGCAAAAGCGATAACGTCGAGGACCGGCGAGGCATCAGCGGAAGAGGGCTCGCCGTGGGAGGCGGCCTGGGCGGCCTGATCATCGTCGCCCTTTACTTGCTGCTCGGCGGCAATCCGGACCAGATCACGCAGAACCTTCGGCCGGGCGGAGAGACTTCGCCCGCGGCGGCCGGCCAGCCGCTCAGCGAAAAGGATAAGGAACTTGGGGAATTCGTCTCCGTCGTCCTGGCCGACACCGAGGACGTCTGGCGGAGCACGCTCAGCGAGGGCGGACAGCAGTACCGGGAGCCGAGCCTCGTCCTTTTTACCGACCAGGTTCAGTCGGCCTGCGGTTTCGCCGGAGCCGCCACGGGTCCGTTCTATTGCCCTGGGGACGAAAAGCTCTATCTCGACCTCAGCTTTTTCGATGAGATGCAGATCAAGCTCGGGGCAACGGGCGATTTCGCCTTGGCTTATGTCATCGCCCATGAGGTCGGCCACCACGTCCAGAACCTGCTCGGCATCATGGATCAGGTCATGTCCCGGCGGGGCCGGGTGAGCGAGCGGGAGTTCAACCAGCTCCAGGTCCGCTTGGAGCTGCAGGCCGATTTCTTGGCCGGTGTCTGGGCCCACTATGCCCGGCAGGCAGCCGGATACCTCGAACAGGGGGACATCGAGGAAGGGCTCAACGCGGCCAGCGCGGTCGGCGACGACCGCATCCAGCGCCAGCAGCAGGGTTATGTCGTCCCGGACGCCTTCACTCATGGCACTTCGGAGCAGCGCGTGCGGTGGTTCAAGAAGGGCTTGGAAACCGGGGATATCAACCAGGGCGATACCTTCAACGCGGATATCCTCTAGCCGTTCTCGTCAAGCCCGAGGGGGAATCCCCCGTCCTCCAGGACGGACCATTCAATTCGCTTATTATTCTTGACATCGGCATTTTTCCGGCGATATCATTGTTTTCAGGCCACGTGAGAAGGGAGTCCAGAGCCTCCGGGCGCAAGGTCGTCCAGGACAATAAACCTGAATCCCTTAGAGGAGGTCATCATGAAGAAGGCTCCCGCCCGCGGCCTCGTCGGCCGGCCGCCGGGCCGGGCTGAGGCAAGAGCGGGGAGAATAACGAAAGCAGGAGGCATAACGCGATGAAAATCAGTGACCTTTTAGGAGCGGTGATGCAGTCCGGAATGACCCGGTCTTCCAACGACCGGATGAAGAACTCCATGGGCGGAGGCAGCGTGCTGGAAAGTCTTGCCGGCATGCTCGGCGGGGCCTCCGGTCAACGCTCCGAGGACCCGCTCTCCGGGTTGGGCGGAGGCGGGGCCTCCGGCGGTCTGGGCGGACTGCTCGGGAATATTCTGGGCGAAGCCGGACAGGCGGTCGGAGGAAAGCAGAACCTGGCGCTTGGAGGGCTCGGCGCGCTGGCCGGCGCCCTTCTGGGTGGTGGCAAGAGATCAATGGGCGGTGCCATGGGCGGCGGCGTGATGGCCCTGCTCGGGGCCATCGCTTTTCAGGCTCTCAAAGGCAGGGGCGATCAGAAGCCTCGAGTACCCCTCGGGCTCCTGGAGCCTCAGACAGAGGCGGAGAAACAGGAGCTGGAGGGGAATTCGGAGCTCATCCTGAA
>DAIPLF010000500.1:0-1603 GCA_036769375.1 Candidatus Aminicenantota bacterium
ATCGCCCAGGCGCTTGACGGCCACCAGGAACGCTTCGTCCTCGTCCAGGCCCGCCTCGCGCAGCGCGTCGATCTGGCTGCGCAGGTGATCCTCGAGTTCCTCGACGTCGGCGGAATGAACCGCTTGCCGTCTCCGGAGGTACTGCCGCCACTGCCCGATGCGTTCTTCCAGGATCGCCTTGTTCGTCACGGTATCGCTCCTCTCGAGGTCGGTCAGATTAGCTGTGCTGCCGGGTCGACGGCCATGCGCCAGATGCCCCTCATCGCTTGATCCACCACCTGCCATTGGCGACGCTGGCGCTCGAGGTGCTCCGCGCCTGTACGGGTCAGCCGGTAGTACTTGCGCCGCCTGCCGGTTTCCGACCGGCCCCAGAACGCCTCGACAAGGCCGTTGCGCTCGAGGCGGTGCAGGAGCGGGTAGAGCATGCCGTCGGTCCATTGCAGCTCGCCACCGGACAGCTCGGCGACCCGCTTGATGATGGCGTAACCGTAACTTTCGCCTTCACTTAGGATGGCGAGCACCAGCGGCGTGGCCGAGGCGGCAACGAGGTCCTTGTCGATGTTCATGGCGGCTGGACTCCTTTACCTAGAGCTACTATACATAACAGTTCTATGTATGTCAAGCCGGACGATGCCTGGGCGTGGGATTGTGCAACGAGTCGATTCAATGTTCGATATCTTTCGATATTTTTAGATACGTTTTGATATTTCTGACATATTTTGGGCCCAATTTGGGCATAAACGAGAGGTCGTTTATCGGGGTTGACCGGCCGCCCCGGCGGTGTTAATATCCGGACATCGGGACGGGGGAGGACGTCATGAAATGCCCGAATTGTCACGCCGAGAATAAGGAAGACTCCCGCTTCTGCGGCAACTGCGCCACGCCCCTGAACCTGGGAGAAACGCTTCCGGCCTCGATGACCCAAACACTGGAGACGCCGCTTCCTGTTATCTCAAAGGGTTCCCTCATCGCCGGAAAGTACCGGATCGTCGAGGAGATAGGCCGGGGCGGGATGGGCGTCGTCTACAAGGCCGAGGACATCCGGCTCCAACGCATCGTGGCTCTGAAGTTTCTGCCCCCGCACCTTGCCGAATCCGACGAACTCAAGGAGCGCTTCCTTATCGAAGCCCGGGCGGCCGGGGCGCTGTCGCACCCGAACATCTGCGTCATCCACGAGGTCGGCGAAAGCGAAGGCCGGTCCTTTATCGCCATGGAGTTCGTGGAAGGGGAGACGCTCAGGGACAAGATCAAAAAGGGGCCCTTAGCGGTTAAAGAAGCCTTGGACATGGCTATCCAGATCGCCGCCAGCCTGGAGGAAGCCCACCGCAAAGGGATCATCCACCGCGATATCAAGAGCGCCAACATCATGGTCACGGAAAAGGGCCAAGCCAAGGTCATGGACTTCGGGCTGGCCAAGCTCCGAGGCGGGTCGTCGCTCACGAAGAGCCAGACCACGTTGGGCACTGTTGCCTATATGTCACCGGAGCAGGCGCGAGGGGAGGAGGTAGACCACCGGACGGACCTCTGGTCGCTGGGGATCGTAATTTACGAGATGCTGACCGGCGAGCTGCCGTTCAAGGGGGACAGGGACCTTTCCATTATC
>DAIPLF010000142.1:0-5663 GCA_036769375.1 Candidatus Aminicenantota bacterium
TACGCCTTAATATACAATAAGTTTGCGAAGGCACTTTGTCAAGCCGGGCTTCTAATGTATAGGCCAAGAGGCAGATCTGGCCACCCCTCCCCACTGAGAAAAATACGATTACCCCAGCGTCTTCATCATTGAGGCCATCATTCGAGCATAGCCCGTCCCGCCATCAGCCGAAAGAGCCCAGGTCCCATGATCTGGGCGTTCCCCGGCCTCATTGTGAAGGTGACTAGACCCTGGTTTGCCGGCCAGCACGGTACTTCCCTAGCTGACCGGGGCCAAGGCAAAGCCCGGCCCCCCGCCTCATCCTTGATAGTATGACTACTGAAAATCCGTGATTCGGGCTTGGGAACGCAATTTCTCCATTACAGCTTCAATTTCCTCTGGTGACTTGCCTTTTATTTTGATTGTTTTATCTCTGCCCAAAGCTTCCCCAGCAATCAACCCCGCGACCAATCCCAAAATCCCATAATAAAGGAAAACGTTAGATTCTGGATCTGTCGCATATTCCTTATCCGTCGCATATGCGATAAGATATCCAGCACCACCACCAATCAAGAAGCCTCCGAACGCTCCTATGAGCGCCTTCGATTTCTTTATAATCTTAATAACTGCGATCTCCCCCATCTCGACAGACACATCAGCACCTACTAGAGAGTCCAACAATAGAAGTGAGGCCTGTTTGACAGCGATGAGTTCGCCTTTAACCTGCTGACCATCAGTTTTCGTGACAATTAAATTAGCACCCTTTCTTTCTTCTTGAGTTAGATACTGTTTTGCCACCAGGTGCCCTAAGCAGGCGACCAGAGAGAAGACTACCACCAAGACTTTGTTTTTCATTTGCCATCCCCTAATTCTTGATGAAGAGATCTTGCTTCTCTTAAGAATATCTGTGAGCCAAGACTTGTCCGCGGCAACACGTCCTATCTAATCCAGGGAGGCCTGGCCTCCTTTCGCGTCATATTTCTTTCTGCCTATATCCAACTCTGCAAAATCTCAACGCATCGGAGGCATCAATTAGAGAGGGGCAGATTACACTAGTCCACGACTTCAAACTTGGTATCGTCCAAGTGATTCCAGTGCCCGAGGCGCTAAATTATTGCTCTACCGACATGTATCCGTCTTTCGTAGAGGCAATGTAGCCGTACCCGGAGGCTCCCAAAGTTGCGATAATGCCATCATAGACGACTTCCCCAAGGATACTCGCTTCTCGGCTCTTGCCAGTACTATGAGAGTGATAAAACCCATAGGGGTACCGGTAATGGGAGTTGGAGCTGGAGTTGTTCAGCGGTCCAATGGCGCTCCAACTGACTTCGATATCAAAAATTACAGGAGTCTCCAATTCTGCAGCATAATCATATTGCCAACCTTCGAGGCCATAAGCGGTGAGGCCGGCGCTCGTGAGACTGTGGTTAATGGCTATACTCCCCGGCAGAATATCTCCGTAAAAATAAACATCTCTAATCGGCACATAATTTCCATCCGCATCGTAGCTGTATTGGTATATCCAGATGTTAAGGTAGTGAAATTGTTCACGGCTGCCTGGGGGATTTTGGTTTATCCCATCGATAGCATAGACCGAGATGTCAGTATATATACGCGTATCCTCATCATACATGTACCAATAGACCTGTGCCTCGAGTCCTTTATAGAGATATTTATAGTGGTCTGCTAGTGCTGGTGTTACCAACGCGATCATTAATCCTAGTGTTAGGACCAAGGCCGGTAACGGAATAACTATCTTTTTCATCTTATCCCCTCCTTTTTTCGCTTTTGGGCCATTTCAGCCGCATTTATTTAAATGCTTACGCAATTAAACCAGCCTGCAACTGAAATAGAAAATTCTTAAGCCTTCTGCCCTGACAATTCCTCTTGCACTTATATAATTATGCAGGCTTCATCAGATTGTCAAGCAGAAAAGGACCGCATAATTTAGGTCCGGCGTCCTCAAGCCTCACAGCGCGGAGGAGGTTTAAAATGGTAGATCAAACCGGATGGGAAGAGCTTCACGGCCGACTATATGAGACTTATCTCGGTCTCAAGAGGGACAATAGGGCACTTTGTGAACGGGAGAAAAAGGAGCTTGCATTAGCCCTCGGAATTCGAGATTTTGAAGACCGAGAGGGTATCGCCAGGAAGATCAGGGATTATTTCCTTGCCACTGTCAAACAGAATATCGACCCCACGAGAGAATAATCGACAAAGCCTGAGCCGCTGAGACGCCGTACTCGGCGGCCAGGACTGCCGGGAAGGCTTGTCATGTTTTGTCATGTTCGAGCCGAAAAACAGCCTAAAACTGCTAAAAACTGAGACAACCTCTGGACATAGCCTAAGGCCCGTAAATTGCTGATTTTTAAGGGCCATATGGGGGAAAGAAGGAGTACGCCCGAGAGGATTCGAACCTCCGACCTACTGATTCGTAGTCAGTCGCTCTATCCAGCTGAGCTACGGGCGCCCAGATTCAGGCCTTAAATATACCCTATTTGCGGGCCATTTTTCAACGGGGCTCAGGGCGGATGGTGCCGATAGCTCCTCCAACGCCAGCCCTGGCCGCGATCGCTCCAAAGATCCCGCCCGCCAAGGCTGGCAAGATCCAGGGAAAACCCGATTTAGCCAGCGGGATGTTCTGGAGCAATTGGTTGACCGAATCAATCGGGATCCCAGCGGCCGTCAGGGCATCGAACAGGCTCGTCGCCACGGCTCCGATCATGGCTCCGACATAGGTGGCCCGGCTTTTCACCAGTCGTCCGGCCATTGTCAGAATAACCAGCACGATCACCACAGGATATACCATGACCAAGAGCGGCACGGCCACCTTGACGATCGTGGTGACACCGAACGTAGCGAAGACGGCGCTAAAAACGCAGGTGACGAGGCAAATGAACTTATAGCTGAGCTTTCCCTTGGACAGGGTGCTGAAGTAATCCCCCACCGTGGCGGTGAGGCCGATCGAGGTCGTCAGACAGGCCAGGGCGACAGCCGCGCCCAGAGCGATCTTGCCGGTGCTCCCAAGAAGTCCCTGGGCGATCCGGATGAGAAGGTCCGTTCGCTCTATGTCTCCAGGGAATAGCCGGACAGAACTGGCCCCCAGATACGTCAAACCTCCATAGACGAGTCCCAAACCTATCGCCGAGACCAGCCCGGACAGCGAGGCCATCTTCACTTGCTCGGAAGTGCGGCTATAGCCCTTGAAGACCATGGCGGCAATGATGATCTCCGCGAACACAACGGAAGCCATGGCATCCATCGTCTGGTATCCTTCCCGGAATCCTCTCCCAAACGCGTTGGGCAACCCGCTCCCGGTGACCTCACCCAAAGGGAAGAAAATCCCCTTCAGGATGATCAGGGCGAGCGTAGCGACGAGGAAAGGGGTGAGGATCTTGCCGATCTCGTCCACAACCTTCTTCTGGTTAAAGGCAAAAAAGAGCGTGATCGCGAAATAGATGAGAGAGGAGACGCCGGCCGTGGCGCCCGGGATATTGGGCCGGACCCCCATTTCAAAAGTCGTCGCCGCCGTCCTGGGGATGGCGAGCAGAGGTCCGATCGCCAGGATGATCACGATGCTCAGCATCCGGCCGAAGATGGGGTTGATTTTCCCGGAGAGACGCTCGATTGACCCCCCTGACCGGGAGGAAGCCATGATACCCAGCAAGGGCATGCCGATGCCTGTTATCAGGAACCCGGCCAGAGCAATCGGCCAGCTGGGCCCGGCGATGAATCCCATAAAGGGAGGAAAAATGAGATTGCCCGCGCCGAAGAACATGGCGAAAAGGGCCAAGCCGACCCAGATGATATCCCCCGCTCTCTTGTTCATCGGACCGGCTTTTCGGAGCGAGTTTTCAAGCGCATCCTTGCCTGGGGCACGGCCCGGCCGAAAAAGTACGCCAGGAGCGCGACGGAGAAGACGGCCAGAAGCGGCCATTTGAGCTCCCTGAGGATTTCGATCCCCAGAGAGGCCGAGGCGATGAAAAGCGCGCCCACGGCCACCGCGTAGAGAAGGATCTCACTCTTGATCCCCTTTATCGCTTCCAGGATGATATCAAAGGCCGTCATCTGCATCCTCCATCCCGATGCCTGCTTCACCCGAGCTCGGCGGCCGCTTGCCGCCTCGGCTTGACGAACGTCTTCAGGACGAGCCAGGCGACTCCGGCCGACAGGGTCAGCAGGAGGAGATCAGCCGCCATAAGGAGATAGTTCCTGCTGCGCAGGTACTGTTGGAGCAGGATCAACAGGGAAGCCACTGTGGTAACGATCATGAAAATGGCCGGGATGAGCGTGAACAGGTTCTTTTTCTTGCGGACCAGAAGCCAGGCCGACACGGCCAGCAAAGCCAGGGCGGCCAAGAGCTGGTTGGCGGTCCCAAAGATCGGCCAGAGAGTGCTGAAGGCGTTGGAATAGGCAAGAATCCACATCAGGACCACCGAAATCCCGGCGTTGACCCAGCGGATCCTCAAGATCCTGGGCCGCTTCTTGAAAAGGATAGTCCAAAGTTCCTCGAACAGGTAGCGGTTGAGCCTGACGGCGGCCACGAGGGTGGTGACGACAAAGCCCTCGACCAGGAGAATGCCGAAGACCGACCCCAGGGCAATGGGTATGCCGAGAGCCCTGTTGAAGAGATGCCCGGCGGCCAGGGAGAACCCGAGGATGGGGTTGGATTTCGTGGCCGCATCGGCCGCCGGCCAGACAACAGACTTATAATCGGCGAAGCTCATCGCGGCGCCCACGGCCAGCAGCACACAAACTGCCAGGAGGGACTCGAGAAGCATGGCGTTGTAGCCGACCCGGCGGGCGTCCGTTTCTTTGGGCAGCTGCTTGCAGGTCGTGCCCCCGGCGACGAGAGCATGGAACCCGGAGATCGCCCCGCAAGCTATGGTGCAGAACAGCATCGGCCAGATGAGCCCTAGGCTCCGGATCCCCTCACCCAGATTGAACCCGGGCATGGTGACCTTGAGTCCGCCGAACCCGGCCGAGAAGAGGGAGACGACCAGCAGCGCGATGCCGGCGTAGAGGATCTGAACGTTGATGAAATCGCGGGGCTGCAGGATCAGCCAGACGGGCATCCCTGTCTCGAAGAGGACATAGAAGGAGATGATCACCATCCAGGTCGTCGGCGATAGCATCACAGGGTAGGCGATCCCAAGGAGGACGGACACGACGCAGATCACAGCGGCGATGAAGTAGGCGACGGCCGTCTTGAGGTTTTTCTTGTGGAGGAGCCAGCCGAGGAAGGGCGAGCTCAGCGTGATGATGATCACCGACATCGAGGCAATGCCGCCGATGCGACCCAGGACGACACCGTCCCTGACGATGGTCTTGAGAAAAGTCTGCCCTTGGACGGCGCCGAGTTTGCTGAGAGGCCACAAAGAGGTCAGGGAGATAGACGTGGCGCTCAAAAAGGACGAGGTGACCAGCACGATCATGACGATGGTGAACCCGATGAAGAGGTTGAACCCGGCGCTGCCGAGCGTCTTGCGGGCGACTTCAGCCATCGACTTTCCCCCCTCGCGCATGCTGATGAAGAGGGCTGTGAAATCATGGACCGCGCCGAAGAAGATGGCCCCGAGAACGACCCAGAGCCAGGCCGGGACAAAGCCGTAGAGGATGGCCATGGTCGGCCCAAGGATGGGACCGGCGCCGGCGATGGCCGCGAAATGGTGAGCGAAGACGAC
>DAIPLF010000501.1:0-1590 GCA_036769375.1 Candidatus Aminicenantota bacterium
TTTTCTAGGCTCCTCAGCAGGGCATTAGGAGAATCAGAATCAGGATCTGGATCCCACGATGTCATCTCCTTGATCCTGATTTGGATCCCGAAACGGGTCTTGAAGGCGAAAAAAGCATCTCTGAGAACACGGCCGATTTCCGCCCTCAGGTCGTCCCCGGTCATGAGATTTCCGTCGACCGCAACCCTGATATTGAGAGTTCTCAGCGGGAGATCTTCGGAGGGAAGGGCGCTCTGAGCCAATACGGCTGTCAGAAAAAACAGGCTGATGAGGAAGGGATATTTTCCCCTGCGATCCCAATCCGGCATCTGACCGGCCCCTTGCTTACGTTGGTGATACTAAGACAGGGTTTGGGATTTGTCAAGCGAAATCGTCTTGATGGAAGCCTGGGGACGGCCTCGGCTAAACACTCTTCCAGGCGCGCTCTGGCCGCTTTTTCATACGGAGACTCATATCTCAGAACTCCAGCGCATATCCTGTTCGCAAAAGATAGGTGTTATCGGCGACATCGGTTTTGACAAAATACATGGCCTTTCCCGTGACGAGCAGGGGGGCTTCGGGGAGACCCGCGGTCCCGAGGTACCCGCCCCTCAAGGTAAAGACATCGACGGGGAAAAGGGGCTCATTGGCCGTGATGTCCGGCGGAAAACGGAAGACGAAGACATGCTCCTGTGATATTCGCACCGCCTGGACCGCGTTCTTAGACTGCGGAATCTTCTTGCCGAGCTCCCTGGCCACGCGGCCCGGCCACCCCTTGGACTGGGCGAATTCCCGGAGCTCGCGCTCGAGATAGCCCTTTTCCTTGGCGCTGAATCTCTGGGGTTCTATGTCCCGAATGACCGTGCCGGCCGCTTGACCGGTCTCATCGAGGAGCGAGATCTCGTACCGGTCGCTGATCCCGACCGCGGTCAGCCGGCCGCCGTGAGCGTACAGGAACTGGGGGACATAGAAGTCGTTGCTATAATTGAACATAACGGCGCGGCCTGTTTCATCCGGCAGGTTGACCGAGAACTGATCTTTGGCGATCGTGCGAAACGTCCTGAGGACGTTGTTCCTGCTGTCGACCATCACCTGCTGCTGGTCTTGCGGCCGCCAGATCCAGGCATAGAAACGATCGGGGCCGATGAAGCCAAGCCCGAGCTTGCCGTTGAGGTCGAGCCGGCGGATGAACGTCCCGTCCGCCTTGAGGAACGATACATAGAAAAGATCCTCGAGGACGGCCAGTTCTCCCTGAGAGGCGAAGACGATCTGGCCGGGCGCTTGAAAGTCGCCGGGCCCCTGCCCCTTCTGGCCGAACTTCGCGAGGAGGTGTCCGTCCTTGGAGAATTTGAAGGCCTTGGTCTCAAGCCTGTCGAGCACATAAGAATTGCCTTCCCCATCTTCGCAGAGCGAGACGATTGAGGCGAAAAGTCGTTCCTTGCGTCCGATCTCCAGCTCGGGGCCGAACTTTATCCCGATGGTCTTTTCCTGCCCCATGGCCAGGGCCGCAGAGACGATGACCAGGCCGGCAAACATCATCATTCTTTTCATGCTTTTATTGTAGCCTTTTTCGCTTTGCATTGCCGCCAGAGATGCGGACAGTTTTCCCGC
>DAIPLF010000143.1:0-5609 GCA_036769375.1 Candidatus Aminicenantota bacterium
GGATACAGCACCTCGGTCGAGGTCGCCGGGCTCCAAGAAAAGCTCTGCGGGCGTTCGCGGCCCGGACATTTCAGGGGGGTGGCAACCGTCGTCCTCAAGCTATTCCTTATCGTCCGGCCGGATTGGGCCTTCTTCGGGCAGAAAGACGCGCAGCAGGTCGTCGTCCTCCGGAGAATGGCAACGGACCTGAACATGGACGTCGAAATCAGAGCGCTGCCGATCATCCGGGAGCCGGACGGTCTGGCGATGAGCTCCCGGAACGCCTACTTGAGCTCCGACGAGCGCCGGGCCGCCCTCGTTCTATTCCGCAGCCTTAAGGAAGCCCGGCAGCTCTATGAGAAAGGGGAAAGGGCCGCCTCGCCGATCCGGGAGCGACTCTTGAGGACTCTTGTCTCTGAGCCTTTGGTCAAGCTGGATTACGCCGAGATCGTCGACCCGAGCTCTCTCGAGCCGGTGGAGCGGATCGAAGGAGAAACGCTCATCGCGCTGGCAGTATATATTGGACGGACGAGGTTGATCGACAATATCATCCTGGGAAAGACGAGGGAGGCGAAATGAGAAGGATCATGCTCAAAGCCAAGATCCATCACGCCCGGGTAACGGAAAACAATATTGATTATGAGGGGAGCCTGTCGCTTGACGAGGAACTGATGACAGCGGCTGATATGCTGCCCTATGAAAAAGTCCATGTCTACAATGTCTCCAACGGGGAACGGTTCTCGACTTACCTCATCAAGGGAGAGAAGGGCTCGGGGAGAGTCGGTGTGTTCGGGGCGGCAGCCCGCCGGGCCAAGGTCGGCGACACACTGATCGTCGTCTCCTACGTGATCCTGGAAGAGGAGGAAGCCGGGCTATTCGTGCCCAAGATCCTGCTCCTGGGGGCAGGCAACAAGATCGTCCAGATCAAATAGAAGCAGACGGGAAACCTTTATCGCGGGCGGACCTCGGGAGGATGAGGCGAATCCCCCGGAGTCGATCCGCCAAGGAGAGCTGGGCTCATGGACAGGAACACGAGCAATCGGGAGACCAGATCGGAAAAGGATTTCTTGGGAAAAGTCCAGGTTCCGGTCAGCGCTTATTACGGGATCCAGACTGTCCGGGCGGCGCAAAATTTCCCCATAAGCGGGCTGAGGGCGCATCCGGAAATGGTCAGGGCGACGGCCATGATCAAGAAAGCCGCAGCGCTAGCCAACAGAGGGCTCGGCCGCCTGGACGAGAGGCGTTCAGCCGCGATCGTCCGCGCCTGTGATGAGATCATCAGGGGAAAACTCGCCGATCAGTTCATCGTCGACGTTTTTCAGATGGGAGCCGGAACCTCTTTCCACATGAATGTCAACGAGGTGATCGCCAACCGGGCAGAAGAGATCTTGGGAGGGAGAAGGGGAGACTACCGTCTCATCCATCCCAACGATCACGTCAACATGGGGCAGAGCACCAATGATGTCTATCCGACGGCCATCCGCCTGGCGGCGGCGGTCCTGATGCGGAATCATCTCTTGCCAAAGCTGAAAAAACTCGAGGCCAGTTTCCGGGAAAAAGCGGAGGAGTTCGATCATGTCGTGAAGTCCGGAAGGACGCACCTTCAGGATGCCGCTCCGGTCCGGATAGGAGGGGAGTTCTTGGCCTATTCCAGGGCACTTGGCCTGTGCGGAAAATTCGCCGAGAGGGCGGGCCGTTCCTTGCTTGAACTCGGAATAGGGGGCAGCGCCGTTGGAACCGGGCTCAACACGGCGCCCGGCTATAGGGTGAGAGCAGTCCGCTCTCTTGCCAAGATGACCGGGCTGAAACTCAGGCCGGCTGATGACCTGATGGAAGCGATGCAAAGCCTGCGGCCGTTCGTCGAGGTCTCTGCGGCGCTGCGCGGGTTGGCCGTTGAACTCAACCGGATCGCCAACGATCTCCGGCTTCTCGCTTCGGGTCCGCGAACGGGGCTAGCCGAGATCTCGATCCCGGCCATCGCGCCCGGCTCATCCATCATGCCCGGCAAGGTCAACCCGTCGATGCTCGAGATGATGAACATGGTCTGTTATCAGGTGATCGGCTGCGACCTGGCGCTGGCAGGGGCGGCCCAGGCCGGCCAGCTCGAGCTCAACGTCATGATGCCCGTCGTCGCCTTCAACCTCCACCTGATGATCGAGATTATGGGAAACGCTGTCGAGCAGGTCAGGACGAAATGCGTGGAGGGAATCAGAGTGGATGAGAGGCGATGTCGGGATTATGCCGAGAAAAGCTTGGGCCTGGCCACTGCGCTTTCCCCTTTGGTTGGATACGCCAGGGCTGCCGAGATGGCCAGGGAAGCTTGGAAGCGGGACAGAACGATCCGGGCGATCGCTGGGGAAAAGGGAATCTTAAACCGGGCGGAGGCCGAACGCCTTTTCGACCTCAACAAACTGACCGAGCCATCCGATCAGGCTGCAACTCGGGGCAGCAAGAAAAGGGGCTGATCATTTTCTGAGGGTCTCCAGGCCTATTCTTTTCATCCCAGCAATTCCTGGCCCCTGAACTTCCGGTGGGGGCTGAAATAGGTGAGGGTATCTCTATCCTCAGCGGTGAGCTTCCCTTGGATAAGTCGGGCCAAAAGCTGGCCCAGGCCGGGGCCGAGCATGAAACCCTGTCCGCACATGCCGACGGCCAGAATGAAGCCCGGAACTTCTTTCGTCTCCCCGACGATGGGCAGGCCGTCCGGGGTCATGGGATAAAGACCGCGCCATGTCCGTCTAACCCTGAGATTCTTGAGGCGGGGGATGATCTCGACCATCCGCTTGGCCACCAGGGGCAGGAAGGAGCTCGTCTCCCTCACATCCAGGCCCCAAATCGGTGGACTCGGAGTTATGCAGAAAATGACCTGACCGGTATCGTGCTGGTAGAAGTAATAATTGGCCGAACCCGCAACGGGACGGATGTCGACGATCATGGGTTCGAGAAACCGGGCCACGGCCTCGGTGACGGCCCCCTCGTGCGAGTCCGGACGTACGGGGACGTCGAGACCGGCCAGGCGGGCCACCTCTGCGCCGAGAGGGCCGGCCGCGTTGATGACGGCTGCGGACCCGTATTCCCCCGCGTCCGTCCGGACGCCGGTCACCCGGCCGCCGGCCATTATCAGACCCGTTACCTTTTCGTTGAACCGGAATGCGGCGCCGAGGCTCTTGGCCCTTCGGTAAAAAGCATGGATAGCGAGAAGCGGAGAGGCATTGCCGTCGTCGGGCGCCAGCGTCCCGCCGATGAGGCCGTTCGGATTGAGGTCGGGCGCGGCCTCGAGGAGCTCTTTCCTGTCCAGCCAGTCGATCCGGAGTCCGTGGGATTTCTGGTAGGGGAGAAGCCTTTTTAGGTTTTTTTCCTCTTCCTCGCGGTAGGCGACGAACGAATAGCCGCCTTTGTGCCATTCAATCTTGTCCCCATACCTCTCTTCCCAAGTAGCGAAGACATCGAGGCTGCGGAGGGACACGCGGATCTTGGCCGCGTCGGAATGGGTTGCCCGGAGGCCGCCGATAGCCCGCTTGTTCGATCCCTGGCCGACGCTCGGGAGCTCGTCGAGGACGAGGGTCCGGAAACCGGCCTCGGCCAGGTAGAGGGCCGCGGGAGTTCCGACGCTTCCTGCTCCGATGACGATGACGTCGAAAGAATTACGCTCCGTCACCGTCCTTCTCCTTCTTGCTAGGGAGGCCGGCGAAGACACCGAGGGGGACTTCAATGAACAGGGGTCTCTTCGGCTGGTCGATGATTCCGGACTCCGGGACTCCTTCCTCCCGGAACAAGCGATGGATCAGCGGGGTGCAGGTTTTGGCCCCGCAGGACCCCATGCCGGCCCTTGTCAGGGCCTTGATTTCGTTGATGTCGCGCGATCCTTCGCGGATGAGCTTCCGGATCTCACCGGTCGTGACCCGCTCGCAGCGACAGATGATCGTGTCGTCGTCCGTCCTCTGAACGTAGCGCTCCAGGGTTTCACTCTCCAGCTCTGGTTGGAGGCGGATGCCGGCGATTTTCTTGGCATATTCCCTGGGCGCCCGGACTTTGATGATCACTGTGCGGTCATTGGCTTTGATCGCCTTGACCGCGGCGACCTCGACTCGGCCCAAGGCCTGGCCCTCCGTGTCCTCGACGACGACCGAGTCTCCAGCTTGGAGCGTCTCCTTGAGGAACTCGAGGGGGATGGCCACGGTCGGGAACTCCAGGTCCTTACGGAAATCGACCATGGTGATGGCCAAGCCGGGACAGATGGCCACGCATCTCTCGCAGCCAGTGCAGCCCTTGCCGTCCTTACTTGACAAAAACGAGGGCAGCATCCGGATATCGGTCCGGTCGATCTGGATGAGGCCGCTGGGGCAAACGGCAGTACAAGGGTCGCAGGGGATTTCCTGGTTGCAGTGCAGCACCGGGAAGACGCCGCCTTCGCCGGCCGGAACCGTCTCGGGCAAGGTTTTCCCCGGCTTAGACTTCAGGATCTCGGCCGTCTTATACCATTCTTCGGAAATCTCCCCGACGGCGTGTCCCAGCGCCCGGGCGACTTCGAGCCCCCGGATCTTTCCCGAGAAAATGGCGGCTGAAGCCTCAGCGATCTCCTCCGCGTCGCCTGCCGCGAAGGCCGCCATCCCGAACTCGCGGGCTTTTTCGTAGAACTCATTGACCGGGTCGAGGCCGACGGCGATGAGGAGCGTGTCGCAGGCAAATGATTTTTCTGTACCCGGGACGGGCCGGAAGCGCTCGTCAACATGGGCTACTGTCACGGATTCGACGCGTTCCGTCCCGTTGGCGCTGAGCACCGTATGCGATGTGAAGATGGGAACGCCCAGACGGGCGAGCTTATCCCGGTGGACCTTGTACCCGCCGCATTCTGGCATGACCTCGACGAGGCCGATGACCGCAATCCCTGCCTGGAGAGCGTGGTAGCCTGCGATGAGTCCGACATTCCCGCCGCCGACGATGAAGAGGCGGCCAGTGGGTTTGACCAGGTCGCGGTTAACCAGCGTCTGGAAAGCCCCGGCGCCGTATACCCCGGGCAACGTGTTCCCAGGGAAGGCCAAGTTCTTTTCGCGGGCGCCGGCGGCGACGAGCAGGACCTCGGGCGAGACGAGGACATATTTTCGTCCCTCGATGAGGACACCGACCTTCTTGTCGCAGTAGACGGCCACCGCCGCGGCCTGGAGCCAGACGCGAAGGCTGGGAAAGGACCGGACATCGTGTTCGAGCCGGGTGGCGATATCGATGCCCCGGGTGCCCGCATACACGGCCTCAATGGAGCCAAAAAAGCGATGGGTCTGGAGGACCAGTTTCCCGCCGAGACGGTGCTTGTCGTCGATGACGAGGGTTTCAACCCCGAGCTTGCCGAGCTCGATCGCGGCCGACAGGCCGGCCGGTCCCCCGCCGATGATCAGAACGGGGACTCGGACCTCCTCGATATTTTTGAACAGGGAGGACAGGTCCTTTGCCGCGTTGACGCCTGGCAGGACCGGAAGCCCTTCCACAGGCTCCACGCGGAGACCTGGCCGGATAAGTTCCATGCAGGATTTCACCGGGATGCCGTCGGCTAGGACCAGACACTGGGAGCACTGCCCGTTGGCGCAGAATATGCCTTGGGCGGCGCCGTCCTTGGGGTGATGGCCGAAAATCCT
>DAIPLF010000144.1:0-5607 GCA_036769375.1 Candidatus Aminicenantota bacterium
CGGGCGATGTATTCCTACTATGGCGATTCCCTCGACCCCGGCCTCGGATTTCTCCCGCGGAACGGCGTCCAGAACTTGTCACTTGGGGTCAACTACATGCCGCGGCCGGAGAAAGGCTGGGTGGGCCGCTCGGTGCGGCAGTTCTTCAACGAACTGAGTTTAGACTTTTACTGGGATCTGGGCGGCCGTCTGGAGACCCGCCGGGCAGCCTTGCAGCCGCTGAATTTCCAGACCGAGAGCGGCGAGAAACTCGAATTCGGCGTCACCTCTAACCGCGATATCCTGCCCTACGATTTCGAGGTCTCCGACGGTGTCGTCCTGCCCAAGGGGGCATACGATTTCACCAATTATCGCCTGGAATTCAAGTCATCTTCCCACCGGGCTTTCGAAATCGAAGTGGAACAGGGATTCGGGGAATTTTATTCCGGCCATCTCAGCGAGACGGAGCTCGGGCTCGCCCTCAAATATAAGGGCTATGTGACTCTGGGGGCAACCGCAAACTTGGTCCGTGGGAACCTCCCTCAGGGCCGTTTCAGCGAAAACGTCTATGAGATTAAAGCCGACTTCTTCATCTCGCCCCGGCTTGGCCTGATGAACTATTTCCAGTACGATGACGTGTCGAAAGAGCTTGGCATCAACGTCCGCTTTCGCTGGGAGATCGCTCCCGGGAACATCATTTATTTCGTTTACAACAGGAGCTGGGAGCGCCGTTGGGACCCGCTGAGCCGGTTCGTACCGCTCGAAGAAAGGGGAGTCTTCAAGATCCAACTCTCCATCAGGCCGTGAGGAGGAAGGGGAGGCTAGCGCCATTCGAGAAGAAGCAGGCCGGCGTTAGCTGTCAGCTGGAAAGGCCATTGGGCGACCTCGCTCTCTGCCTTCCGCATGACCATCGCGCCGTTGATGACATAGTCCAGCCGGTATTCGCTGAAGGTGCCGCTGTCGATCTGGAAGTTCAAGCTTCCGGTCCCGGTTCCGCTCCCCTCGAATGATCCCCGGTAGTCTTCGACCTGGCGGTCTCCGGAGAGCGCCGCCGTGTAGGCGGCCGTGATGAATGCCAGCCGCCCACCGGGTGAGGGAACGACGGAGTTCAGGGTGAAATTGATCTCAAGCTCTATCGTGAGGTTCATCCCTTGGAAGGGCACGACGAACCGCTTGTGGTCCGGCCAAGACTCGCCCAAGGAAAGAGACCTCTCCGGGAAGGACGGCCAGTAGTTGCTGAGGACTTCCAGGATCGAGAAATTGAACGGGTTCTGCTTCTCGAGAGTCTCCACGTTCTTGACGTCCCGTATCCGCCCGGTCCGGTCGAAGGTCACCCGGACCGGCGAATCAGGAGAATTCTTCAGGGTGAACTCGTTCTGACGGCCGGGGGATTGGAGGAATATCCGGATGCCTGGGCTGGAGAGATCCGCGAACACGCTGTCCCTGGCTACCTGCCTGACGAAGACGCTGATCTCTCCGTCGGCCTGGGCGCTCAAAGTCAGGCTTTTGCCCAGGAACCCCTCTCCTTCAGTGTCCATCCGGGTCTGCAAGTTATAGACGAGAGTCTGCCCGGGAGGCGGTGAAAAGCGAAGGTTGAACTTTTCCTCAGGATTAACCTGAGCCTGAGGTGCCTCGGGGAATTGGGCGTTCGTCTTGACGCCAAGGCCGGCGAGTGGGGCGATGGACAGGACGGCCCAAAGAAGGGCGCAGAAGACGGTCGTCCAAATTGCCGTTTGCTTCATCTTGCCCCCCTCTATTGTAATGGCGGGAGGGTGGGCAAAGCAACCGTTTAAAACCCGCCCTGAAGGGTGTCACTTCGGGGAACGTCCCCTTTTTGGAGCGATTTCCTCGGAAGCACCCCGTTTTTCCAGATAGGAAGCGGGGTGTCACTTTGAGGAGCGTCCCCTATTTCTTCTTGTAGGTGGAGGGAACCTGGAAGTCGGCCGCGCCCAGGTCGGGTGTCGAGATCTCCAGCACTTCCGTGTGATAGCTGAGAGCCGGCTCGTCGGCGGCCGCTGCGGTGTCAGCCGGCTTCTTTTTTAGGGTCTTCTTGAGCAGGCCACCGAGCGCTCCCTTTACGTCCTTAGCTTCTTCCTCGCCTTCTCCGGCGCCTTCCCCTGCGGCTTTTTGGCCGGTTACAAAGTATTTGCCGTCAACGACGATAGGGTAGCCCTTGATCTTCTGCATCTCGCCGGCTGCCTTTGAGTAGTCGCGGGCCGGCTGGCCCTTGGCCTTTCCAAGCGAATCAAGAATGGCCATCCATCTCATTCCCAGAATATCCTCCTGCTGCTTCTCGACGTTGAGGCCGATCTTTTCCATGTAGGCCCGGTAGAACTTGAGTTCCTCTTCCCGAGCTTTCTGGAAAGTCTCATTCATCGGAGTCGTCCAGATCAAGGTCTCCATTCGGCTGCTGCCTTTATCACCGGTCTCGGTGTTTTCCCACTCCGTGAGCCAGTGGAGAAGATACTTCCGGACGGAGAAGTTGTTGACCGTGGAATCCTCGCCGGTATCCGTAACCTTGAATTCGCTCTTGGTGATCTTGATATGGCTCTCGGCTGGCTCCTCTTCTTTTTCGCTGGTTTCTTCCTTTTCACCGGCCTTCCCTTGCTCGATCTTTTCGATCGGGCCTGACGTGTATTCCTTTTTCTTGTTGTCGAGCTTGAACACAGTGGATTGAGTCAAGTCGATGATCTCTCCGGTATTGCCGGATTTGAGGATGGTTTTTGCGGCCAAGCCGCCGGCGATCCCTTGTCCTTTGAAGTCGGATTGAATATCCGCCCATTTCAGGTCGGCCGTCAGTTTTTCGCTCTGGGCCAGGCTGAACTTTCCGAACCCGCGGAAGGTGATTTCGGCCTTGGTTTTCTTGGAAACGCCGGCCAACATCGGGCCGGCCAGGACCAGGACGATCCCTGCGAAGATGAGGATTTTTTTCATCGTTATCTCCTTCTTTGCTCAGTTTTGTTCTATTTTTTTCGCTGGATTATAGCCTTAATGCCGGTCAAAGGCAACCCCTTGACCGACTCTTGACATGTTCTTGACAGAATTTTGACAACTCGCCTCCAACTGAAACCTATGATTAATTTGGAATGAACGCCAAATCAAAAAAGGAGGTCTTAGGATGAAAGGCAAATTGGCGCGGGTTCTTTTTTTGTGCTTTTTTGTTCTTTCCGTCCCTCGGCTCTGGTCCGCCGAAGGGACACAGCTCACGATCCTGCACAGCAACGACACTCATTCGACCCTGTTTCCCTACGGACCGTTGACGGGCTGGGGCGGGATCGCCCGGGCTTCCAGCCTCATTAAGGAGATCAAGTCGGAGCGACCCAACGTCCTGGTCCTGAACTCCGGAGATGTCTTCGTCGGGACGTTCGAGTTCAACAAGTATCTCGGCTATCCGGAGCTCAAGATCATGGAGGGGCTGTATGATGCCATGTGCCTCGGGAACCATGAGTTTGACCTGGGGCTCGAGCCGCTCCTGGGAGTGCTCAGCGGCCAGCTCGGCGGCGGTCCGGCCGTGGCGCTTCCCATCCTTTGTGCCAACATCAACCTGGACGCGATCCCGGCCCTCAAGAATTTCGTCAAGCCGTATGTCGTCAAGCAAGTCGGGAGTCTCAAGGTCGGATTGTTCGGCGTTGTCGAGAACAATCCCGTCGATTATTCACCCGAAGTGGTTGACCTTCTCAGCGACCCGTTCCAGGCGGCCGGGGAGGCGGCCTTCACTCTCAAGTATGTCGAGCAAGTGGACGTCGTCGTCTGCCTCTCCCACCTGGGGCGGATCTCCGAGGTCATGGGTCTGGCTGAGGTGCCGGACATCGATATCATCATCGGGGGACACAGCCACGACGCTCTGTTCGAGCCCATCCAGGCCAACGGAAAGATCATCGTTCAGGCCGGAGAGTTCGGCCGCTACCTGGGCGATCTCCAAGTCGCGGTGGAAGGGGGAGAGGTCAGTCTGGTGCGCGGGCGGCTGCACCAGATAGACGGCCGGACGAAGAGCGACCCGTCGCTCCTGCCCATGCTCAATGCGCTTCGGGACGGAATCGTCATGGATCCCCGCTTTGGCCCGGTCTACACGGCGCGCGTCGCCAAGGCGCCCTGGGACCTGGCGGAAAAGTGGGACCTGACGAGACAGGAGCGCGATACACCTCTCGGGAATCTGGTGGCCGATGCCATCCGGACGAAGGTGGCCGCAGCCGGCTTCCCGGCCGATCTTGCCCTGGAAGCCAACGGTTACATCACCTATAAGATCCACCGGGGCAAAGTCGTCGCCAACGACATCTTTAGATCAGTGCCCTACGGTTATGATGCCGCATCCGGCTTCGGGTTCAAACTCGATGTGGTGCTGTTGGCCGGGCTCCAGCTCCTGGCCGGGCTGGAGTACTCGGTGTCGATGGCGGAATATGTCGATGACCTCTCCTTGCAGGCCTCCGGTCTGACCTTCGAGTATGATTCGACGAAGGACCCCATGGGACCTGAACAACTGATTTACAACATGATGCACGGCATTCCGGAATGGGGCCGGGTGAATCCTTTCTCCATCAAGGTTAACGGACAGGCCATCAACTTCGCCGGGACCTACTGGGTCGCACTGAACGAGCAGCTCCACAGGTTCCTTTCGTCCAACGGGCTCGAGCCCTATGCGCAGATGCAGACTGGGATCTTTGAGTACAGCGCTGTGCGGGACTACATGGCCCAGCTGGGTGTCCTCAGCTACAAGATCGAGGGCCGGATCATCGACAAGCCAAAAAACTAGGGATCCTTGCGGCGGCCAAAGGTCGGGGCTTTCTTCAGCGGGGACGGTCCTCCTTCGGGGCCGTCCCCATTTTTTTGGTCAGCGGATGACCTGAGTGAACAGCCAGTAGAAAAAGGCGATTCCGTAGGCGGCCAGCAAAACCCAGACCACAACAGAAACCGCCCGGTCGACCCTCTTGAGGATCGGATACCGGGCCTTATGTTTTTTCCCCGTTAGAGTGGAGAGGGCATAGAGTATGGCCAATATAAGCAGCGCGAACAGCCATTTCCTCATCCTGGACCTGCCGTCGGTTCGGAGGCGTCTCTCGGGCCGATTATTCAGACCGGACGCCCCGATGTCAACACAATTATGGTGACACTCACAATTATGGTGATACTAAACTTAATTCATGATTAAGGGGACCCTTAGACCTCAACGCAATATTTGGCCCAGGATGAACAAACCCATGAATTAAGGTTGGTGTCACCATAATTCTGTTATCCCCCTTTGGAAAAGGGGGGAGAGGGGGGATTTTAAGATGCCAACATAGGGCAAAGTTGATAATTGAATGAGGTTGAGGTAAAAAGCAAAAAGAGAGGGAGTGAGGAATGACAAAACCGTCTTATCGCAACGGCATCCTTCTGGCCATCGCCTCGATCTTGCTGGCGTTTCCCGCCTGCTCGACAAGGGAATATGACCCTCTCCAGGCCCTTTCCAAATGTGACGTGGTCTGGGACTCTCCCAGCCGTGACTCCTGGGGGACGATGCCAATCGGGAACGGCGACATCGGGCTCAACGTCTGGGTGGAGGAAAGCGGCGACTTGCTCTTTTACATCGGCAAGACCGACCTCTGGGACGATAACAGCCGGCTACTCAAGCTCGGGCGGGTCCGGTTCAAG
>DAIPLF010000502.1:0-1586 GCA_036769375.1 Candidatus Aminicenantota bacterium
CGAGACAAAGAGCAGACGACTCCATCCCAGGATTCTGTTCATCTTCGTCACCTCTAAACGAGTAACTCAAAGCCCGGCCAGACTGTTGCCCCAGCCAGCGCCTCCTCGGAGAGAGCCTGGACCCTCAGCCTCCGCGATAACCGAGGAAGGGGTGGCACGGCGCCAGTCCCCGCCCGCCCGCAGCCATCTTCGATGCTTTCAAGCCTCTTTTTGTATAACATTTATCTCCCCTTCCCCTCTTAACGAAATAAGAGGGGCTCCGAAAAAGGTCAGCCTCTCAGAAAAGGCCTACGGGGACGCGCCGTGACAGGACCCCGCTCCCTAACTAGATTATCCGGACTTCTAGACTCTACTCGGTCTTCAATGTCGAAGTGCAGAACGGGCAGCGGGTCGCCTTGATCGCGACGGCGGACAAGCAGTAGGGGCACTCCTTGGTCGCCGGAGCGGGCGCCTCGGCCTTCGTCCTAAACTTATTGATTTGCCGGATGACCAGGAATACGGCGAAAGCGATGATCAGGAAACTGATGATGGTGTTGATGAAAACGCCGTAGTTCAACGTCACCGCCCCCGCCTGCTTGGCCGCAGCAACGGTGTCGTAAGGGCCCGGGACTGCGCCGGATTTCAAGACGACAAAAAGGTTGGTAAAGTCGACTTTCCCGAACAGAAGCCCGATCGGCGGCATGAGGACGTCGGCCACAAAAGAAGCAACGATAGCCCCGAAGGCCACGCCGAGGACGATACCGACGGCCATGTCCACGACATTCCCGCGGAGAGCGAATTCCTTGAACTCTTTAAACATCGTAATTCCCTCCTCACATGGTTTTTTTATGCTTAACCCAGCCTGAAGCCCGCTTGCACGGCCCCGCTTTCCAGGTGCCAGAAGGGAAGCCAGAGCAGGCCGGACCACTGGACCATGATATCTTTTTTCTTCGGCCGGAGGACGATCGGCTGGAGGACCTCGGTGTTCGGGTCGAGGCTATTCGTGATGCGGGTGGCCTCCACCTCTACCTGTTTCTCCAGCTCGGCCCGCCTTGTCAGGGCCACCTCCACCTGCTGTTTGGCCCTATCAATGTCCATCTTCTCGTAGTAGGCACGGCTGGCGCTGCGGGCGCTCGTCGTCGCCCGGCCGATCTGGGAGACCTTCCGGCCCAGGATGGACCCCAGTATGGTCGCCCCAATGGAGATCGTGGTCTGGGCCATCTGTCCCTTGTATTGCTCCTGCTCCCGCTGAAGCCGCTGCTGTGCGGTCAGGAGCTGTCGCTCGAGAGTGGCGAACTTGGCGGCGTATCTCTGGCGCAGCCGCTCGACTTCGGCATCCCGCTTCTCCCTTGCCAGTTGGCCCAAGCGGAGGCGGAAATCGCGCTCCGTTTCGCCGGGCCGGGAGACCTCGCCGAACAGCCGGCTTTTCCACAGGCTCAGCTCAATGGTCCGGGCGACGAAATCGCCGTAGTCCCCTTCTGCTGTCTTCAGGAACTGTGCCGCTCGGGAAGACGGAGGCAAGAAGGAGGCTTCTTCTTCCGGCCGCGGCGCCAGGGCTTCCGGCTTGACCGGACAGGGTGAGGCTTTATCCCATAGCAGGCCGAGAG
>DAIPLF010000145.1:0-5595 GCA_036769375.1 Candidatus Aminicenantota bacterium
CGGAGAACCTGAATTCCTGCTTGTTCCCCGCCCAATCCAGGAAGATGACCCTTTCGAGAAGCCACGTCCCGGGGTCGACCTCGAGCAGGATGTGGGAGATCTCGCCCTCCGTCTTGGGGACCAGCTTGATCTGCACGGCCGGTTTCTGATCGGCAGGAAACTCTGCCGGCTCGATATCATAGGTATCCACGATCTTGGCCCGGCCTGTGAGCAGGGAAAAAATTGCCCAGTCCTTTTCCTCGGGGGAGAGGGCATGGCGGTAAAGCTGGTTATCCTCGGGGAAATAGGCCAGAGAAACGCCTTCTTTATAAAGAAATGTGTTGCGCTCGGGCTCCAGGTAGTCCCACCGCATCAGGTCCGGCTTCTGCAGATAGAGCTTTCCTTTCTCTACTAAAGGAGTGGCCATCGAGGCGGAGAAATAGGATTGTTCGAAGTCGGCCCGCAGCGAGCGCAGCGAGGCGAATGCCTTTTCGACGTTCAAGGCGACCGTCTTGGGTGCATACGGGGGAGAGGCGAAAAGCGGGGAAACGGCCAGGAGAAAACAGAGGAGCCGTCCGTTCCTAAGTCCCATATCATGGCAATTATAGATAAAACGGGGTGTTTTTGCTATAAAGGCAGCCATGCGTCCGGAGTTCATCCTGTTTCTAGCCGGCTATTTTGTTGTCCTCCTCGTCATAGGATTGAAGTTTTCCCGCCGGATGACCGGCTTGGACGATTTCTTCCTGGCCTCCCGCTCCCTTTCCGCAGGGCTCATCTTCCTGTCTTTGACCGCATCCTGGTTCGGAGCCACCTCCATCCTCGTGACTACGGACCAGGCCTTCAGGGTCGGAGTGAGCGCTTTCTGGCTCGTCGGCGTCCCGGCCGTGGCGACTGTTATTCTCTTGGGTCTCTTTTTGGCTGGTCCCATTCGGCGGCCGGACGTCCAAACCCTGCCCGCGCTCGTCGAGGCCCGCTACGGCAAGCTGGTCAGGCACGCTGTCTCGATCCTGATCCTCTGGTACATGATCACGCTGGCTTCTTCCCAGATGGTGGCCTTAGCTCAGTTCTTGAGGCCGTTTCTAGGCCTTCCCTATGTTTGGGGTCTTGGATTGGGAACAGCAGTCGTCCTTATTTATCTTCTGAGCGGCGGTTTGCGCTCCGTGGTGGCCACCGATGTCCTGCAGTGCTTTCTGCTGATACTAGGGCTCACCGGGCTGGCCGTCTATCTCGCTCGTTCCTCGCCTCTCGGGGGAGTGGCTGCAGCAGCCCGCCAAGCAGCCGACAGCGGCGCCTTTCAGCTTTTCCTTGATGGCCGGCGGAATATTCTCATTGCCCTGTCGTTCATCCTGGCCTGGATGATTTCACCCATTGCCTGGCAGAGAATCCAGGCTGCCGGATCCGTGAAGAAAGCCAGGCAGGGGCTGTTCGCCGCGGCCGGGGCGTTCATCGTGCTCTACGGCCTGGTCGTGTTCATCGGCGTCTTTTCGCGGCCGCTTTTTTCCGCTAGGTCCCTTGACCATCCGCTTGTCGCCGAGCTCATCGCTTCCCAGGCCGGGATCCTTGGAGGCGGAATCTTGTTCATCTCCGTCGTCGCCGCCATCTTATCGACCATGGACACCGCCCTCAACAGTGGGGCCATGACTCTGACAAAGGACATTTTCGGCCGGGCTTTCCGGCCGTTCGGGGAGGGACCCCGGGGCGCAGTCAGGACCGGGCGGTTCGCCACGGTCGTCGTTGCCGTCCTGGCCTTCGGGATCGCCGCCCGTATGCAGAGCATCCTGCAAGCTCTCGGGATGGCTTCCGAGATCATGGCCGAGGGCCTCTTTGTCCCAGGAATGGCCCTATTTGTACTCAAAAAGCGAACGCCTAGTGCTGGAGCGCTGAGCCTTTTCCTAGGGGGAGGATTTGCCTTGCTCAGCTTTCTTTCCACTCTCCAGATTGGACCGCTCGTCCTGCCGGCCTGGCCGTTTTCAGTCCCTTATGGAGTCGCTCTCAGCGTCCTCGGATTCGCCGTTGGATATCTGATAGATCATCTTTCCCGTCACCGGTCAACCGGGGCCTGATCCCTGAAATTCTTCCGTCAAAACCGCATCCCGCGCGGAACGGTTCAACTTTCCCGCCGGTTCGTGATATAGTAAATGGGCATGTCGGTGTGGGAAAACTTACGTTGGAAAGCCCTTGGCGTCCTGGGCAGGTTCGCCCTGCGGGCCTTGGCCAAAAGCTCCCGGATCAAGGTCCTCGGGGAGGACGGATACCGGAAGGCGAAGCGGGCCGGAAAACCGATCATCCTTATCATCTGGCACGGCCGGCTGATGCTCGTTCCCTATTTTTTCCGCAACCGCAGGATCAGCGCGCTGGTCAGTCCGAGCCGGGACGGGGAGATCATCGCCCAGATCGGCCAGGGCTGGCGGTTCCGGATCCTCCGCGGATCGGGCTCGCACTCGATGGTGCGGGCCTGGGTTGAGATGAGGCAGGACCTGCAGAAGGGCGGCGAGCTGATCATCATCCCCGATGGGCCGCGCGGACCTGACCGCCAGCTCAAACCAGGGTGTCTCAAGCTGGCCCAGGACACGGGAGCCGTGCTTATCCCTTGGAGCTTCTCCGCGTCGCGCAGGAGATTCCTGAAGAGTTGGGACCGGTTTCTGCTCTTTTTCCCGTTCTGCCGGATCGTGGCCATCTACGGGAAACCTATGGCCGTCTCTCCCGCCTTGGACGAGGCGGAGTTCGAAACGGAGAGGAAACGGGTCGAGCGTGCGCTCGACCTCCTGGATGCCGAGGCCGACTCCCATTTCCATTGATACGCGCTCTCGAAGGGACTCCCCTGAGCTTGCCCTCGGCCTGGCTTTATGCTATATAGGCGGCAGGGTCAACTTGCCGGATAGGAGGGAATAATGAAAAAAACGTCAATCGCCGGCCTGGCTGCCCTCGCTTTTCTGATGGCACTTTCAGCCTCTCTCTCCGCTCAGACGGCCGCCGAGCGCATTCTCCAGGGAGATGAATACTACGCGCAGTTCAATGATGAGAAAGCCCTGGAGGAGTACTTGGCTGCCGCCCAGGCAGAACCCGGGAACTACGAAGCGCTTTGGAAGACCTCCCGGGCCTACTTTGACCTGGGGGATGTCATGGACCCCAAGGATGACAGCGCCAAGCAGAAACAACGGAAGTTTTTTACCGACTCCCTGAGTTATGCTAGGAAAGCCGTCCGGGCGGACCCGAACGACACCTGGGGACATTTCTTCGTTTCGGCCGCTCAAGGAAAGTTTGTCCTGACAAAGGGCAAGAAAGATCAGGTCAACGCCTCCAAGACCATCAAGGCCGAGATCGAGAAGGCCATCGAGCTGGACCCCAATAACGACCTGGCCTATCACGCTCTAGGGATCTGGCACCGCACGATGGCCGAAATCGGCGGCGCCCAAAGGTTCCTGGGCGGGATGATGTACGGCAGCATTCCCAAGGGGACGTTCGAAGAGAGCGAGAGGGCCTTGCAGAAAGCCATCACGCTTAAGCCCGATTATACCAACCATCACCTGGAGCTGGGCCGGACCTATCTGGCCATGAAGAAATACGACCTGGCGAAACAGGAATTCCAAAAGACCCTTGAACTCCCGGACACAACCTCCAAGTGCCCTATCTATAAGAAGGAGGCACAGGCCGAGCTGGACTCCCTGAAGAAAAAGGGGAAGTAAGCCCGGATCATTGGCTGCTTCGGCAGCCCCTATTTTTCTTCCTGCTCTGAGAAGACCTGGGCCTCGAAGACCTCGATTTTGGCGCCCTTCTTCCACTCTCTCTCGTCCAGGCCGGCTTTCAGGCAGCCGTGACGGAGGAAGGTCTCCCTATCCCAGTTATACTCCGTCGGGACCTGAGGAAGGAGGAGGCCTTTGGCCATTCCCTTGGAGATGACGATCCCGTGGCGGCCGACCTCGACCTCGTCCGCCTCTTGGATCTGGCGGGGAAGGGTGAGGACCGAGATCTCGATCTTGAGCCGCCCCAGCTCCTCGGGTTGGATCGGCAGGAAGCGCCGGTCCTGAGTGGCGGCGGCGAGGGCCATCTCCTTAACGGTGTCGGCCAGGGGCTTGTAGGGGAGAGGATAACCGATGCACCCTCGCAGTTGCCCATCGACCTTGAGGGTGACGAATGCGCCGCGCTTCTGGAGGAGGCTTTTCGGCACGGTCTTCGGACGGGGACCCTTTTCCCCCTTCAGGTACCGCTCGATCGCCTCGCGGGCCAATGTCAGAAGAAAATTCTGCTCTTCCAGGCCGAGAAAATCCTTCATCTTCTCCTCTCCGACCTCTCTGCCAGGACGGCTGGGACCAGGCTGAAGGAGTCTGAGTATTCGACCACGGCGGGGCTCAGGATCAGTCCTCTTTTGGGATGAAGCTCAAGTTCAAGATAGAGTTTGTTGTATGAGAAGGGCGGCCATTTTTCGCCTGCTCCGCCGCGGCCGCCCGAGGAGTAGAAGCCGATTATCTTTCCCTCGAAGATCCCATCCAACTCCACGTATCTTTGAGCGCTCGGAAGCGGCCCGAAGAGACAGGGGTAGATCCTTTCGACAAAAAACCTTCCTCCCCGGCGGTGGCCCAGAAGCAGGCCCCTGGCCCTCCGGTGCGGAATCTCGAGCGCCTGCGCCCGTAGCTGCTGCCGGGCCTCCTCGCTGACATAAACATCCATTGGTTCAATTATAGCAGAATGGAAGTCCTGTGGGAAAACGAGTGATCAGGTGTGACGCCGGAGGAACGGGCTAAAAACCTGAGGGGGGAACGCCGACTGCCCCGAATGGCTGCGTCATTGTTTCCGGGCCCAAACCATGAGGCTGTAGCCCTTCTGGAAGAAGAGAAGGGTGTCCAGGCGGGACAGCGTCCAGACAAGGGGATAGAGAAGCGAGTAGAGAGCGAAGGTTTTCTCTTGGGCTTGGAACTCCTCGGCCGAGGCCGGCCGGATATGGCCGTCCCGGCGTTTTGCGGACGGCCCGGGGGATAGAAGCTTAATATAGATGAAGTTCATGACAAGTTCGAAGAACTCCGAAAAGAAGCGGCTGTAGGTGGCTTTTCCCGTGATGTTGAGGCGGGCCCGGCCGAGCTTGGCTTCGAGGCCGGAAAGGGAATAGCCCTCTCTCTTGTGGCCGAAGTCTTCAAGCCGGAGCCCCAAGGCGGAGCGGAGTTTGTGCAAGACAAAGAAACGGCCTGAATGAGGAGTCACCGCGATGAACTCCCCTCCGGTCTTGAGGACGCGGGATATTTCGGCCAGCGCACGGTCATCGCCTTCGATGTGTTCCAGGTAATCGAGACAGAGGACCAGGTCGAACGAGCCGTTCTGGAAAGGCAAGTCTTCTCCTCGGAGTTGGATGAGGTCGCCCTTGAGGATGTCCTTGGCCGCCCGGAGGTTGGACATGTCCTCATCAGCGTGGACCCAGAAGCCGCCCCTCCTCCGCGCAAAGTAGCCCAAGATGCCCTGTGCACAGCCCAGGTCCAGGGCAACGCGTTGCCCGGAGAAGCGGATTGTTTTTTCCAAAAGTCTGAGCTTTTCTTTTTTCTTGAGGGATTTCCTGAGCAGCCGGAATTGCCACGGTTCTTGGCTCATCGACAGGATTATATGGGGAGCTGGGTGAAAAGACAAGGA
>DAIPLF010000503.1:0-1582 GCA_036769375.1 Candidatus Aminicenantota bacterium
TGATGCAGAAGCTCCTGACCGTGCGGGTGCGTCCCTACTACATCTACCAGGCGGACTGCGTCAAGGGCACGGCCCATTTCCGGACGACGGTCGAGAAGGGTATCGAGATCATGCAGGCTCTCCGGGGCTGGACTTCAGGATTGGCCGTTCCGTATTATGTCATCGACGCCCCCGGGGGAGGCGGAAAGGTCCCGCTCTTGCCCAACTACCTGCATTCCGTGGGCGAAGACGAGATCGTATTGCGGAACTACGCCGGGGAGCTCTTTGTCTACCCCCAGGTCCGACCGAAGCGGGAGAGGCGGAAGCGGACCGCGCCTTGTCTCGCCGCGCCGCTGACCTAATCGACGACTTCCAGGTACTTGTTGAGTCCGACCTTAAGAACGATCCCCAGAGCCTCGTCGTTCGTCAGTCCCCTGTTCTGGCGCAGCGACTCCAGTATGCGGATGATCGAGAGGGCGACCTCCGCCGTTTGACCCGCGGCCTCCTTATTGTCCTTGAGGAAAGAGATGGCTTCGAAAAGGACGGCATTGGCTTCGCCGTAGGTGATGGGTTTATTCTGGCCGTGGAGCTTGACCCAATCCGGCCGGGACAGGAAGTCGTTGACATGGGACTGGATGAGGTAGGTGGCCCGGCCGATGAGTTTGAGGTTGCTGGGGCTGACGTTGGTCATGGTGTTGCCGATGACCCTGCCCAGGCGCGTCATCACCGCCGTGGAGTGAGAATTGAGGAGCATCTTCAGCCCGACCTCGCGACGAAGGCCGAACGGGTCGCGGGAGGAAGGAATGTCAAGAGAGATGAAGGGACCGGAGGTCCCGGGAAGAAGTATGGCCGTCTTCTGGCCCGGTTCTCCCCCGACGATGACCACGCCCAAACGGGAGCCGCTCTTCCGACAGAGGTCGGAGAATTTCCGGAAGGGCGAATCTGCTTGCTTGAGGTTTTCGGCCTCGGAGCCGGTCATGATCGCCACCCCCAGATCATCCTTGCCCGGACCCCGTCGGTGGACATTCCCTTCCGAGAAGGAAAAGTCGTACAGGGACTGTTGGTCGTCCCCCGCTTTCTTCAGGCTTTCGAGGGCGGCCTTCTTTAAATAAGGGTCCTCGATCTCCTCTTCGAAAGGCCGGCGGTAGAAGTCCGACGCCAGTCCGCGGAAGGGGCGGCCGAGAAATGACCGCCAGGCTTCTTCCAGGCTGGCGGCCGGGGTCCAGACCTGGATCCAGCATTTCCGCTCGGGTTCAGCCGTCGTATCCAGGGGGAAGAGGCGGAACGTCGGGCTGCGCTCCGTGCTATCGATGAAAACGGTGATCAGGGAGCGGCCGGCCAGGTAGGTGGAGAAGCGGCCCGCTCTATAGGTGTCAGACTCGAGAGTGGTCAGGGCGGCGATCGCCGGGATGTTGCGCCTGATCTCCTCGAGAACGGAGCGGAACCCGGCCAGCCTTTGCCCGATCGTCAGGCCCTCGACAAAACCCATCCGAGCCAGCTCCTTCGGAGAAAGCGTTCGCCCCAGGATCCGGGCCAGGCACTCTTCGAGCGCGCAGCCGATGACGAAGGTCTCGATGGTCGTCGCCTGCATGCGGGTCGAGCC
>DAIPLF010000504.1:0-1582 GCA_036769375.1 Candidatus Aminicenantota bacterium
TCCTGCACGGCCCGGCGGGTGAACTCGTCAAGTTTATTGGACAGGACGCTGGCCTTGATCCCGCGGCGGCTGAGGTTGGAAAGCAATCCTTTGACCCCCCGATAGGGCTCGGTTTTCGCTCCCCAGCGACGGCCATACTCGGAACGGAACTCCCGGATGCAGGACTCGACAGTTGCCGGGGCACTTCCCGCCGCCGGCAAGGAACGCTCAGCCATGGCCCGCACTCCGTCACCCGTAAGGTAACGGTAAGCGGCCGTCTCGTGGCCCGGGAACCCCATCTTCTCCAGGGCGGCGTTCATGGCGTCGGCGATATCGGCCAGCGTGTCCAGGAGCGTCCCGTCGAGGTCGAAAATAACGGCCGGGAATTTCATCGGCCCTCCATTGTAGCCGCAACGGATTGGGTACACAACATCAGTCTCCGGACTTGAACCATCTCCGGTAACGGCATGAACGGGGGTCCTGTCATGGCGCGTCCCCGTCCGTCCTCGCCCAAGACCCGCCATGCCACCCCCTTGTCCGCTCATCCCTCAAATCATGTAAACTGAGATGGTATCCAAATTGACAGAGGGTTTTCAATTCTCTAGAATCTTTCTGCGTCTAGATCCGTATGTTCAAGAAAGGGCCGTCGAGGTACTGAAGATGCCAAAGTCAACAAAAAGCCGGCTTCCCAAAACCGCTGACTCCCTGAGGTCCCTTCGCAATATCGGCCCGACCACGGCTGCCAAGCTCGCCCAAATCGGGATCACCACAAAGAGTGAATTCCTCAGGCGTGATCCCTACAAGGTGTTCGATGAGCTGAGGAAGAAAGTCGACCCGACTCTCTGCCGCTGCGCCCTGGCCGGGATCGTCGGAGCCAAGAAGGGCGTCCGCTGGCACTTGGTCACCAAGGAATCCGCCAAAGCCTACGAGAAGAAGCACCCCCGGCACGTCTGGGGGAAGTGCTGAAAAGAATAGCCCCAGCCAAGAAAGGAGAGCCTTTGATGATGACCCGGAGAAGCATTATGGGTATTTGTGTTTTTCTGGCCATGGGAGCCGGCCTACTGTCCGCCGTCGAGACGCCGCTGCTCCCCCAGCAGCCCACCCTAAGTCAAACTCAGGTTGTCTTCGCCTTTGCCGGAGACCTCTGGACAGTTTCCAGGGATGGAGGCGAGGCCAGACAGCTCACCACAGGAATAGGGACCGAGAGGGATCCCTTCTTTTCTCCTGACGGGGCCCAGGTTGCCTTTAGCGGAGAATATGAGGGGAACACGGACGTCTATGTGGTTCCGGCGGGCGGCGGAATCCCCAAGCGCCTGACCTATCATCCCGGGCCGGATCGGGTCATCGGCTGGACTCCCGACGGAAAGCGGATCATTTTCCTGTCGGGCCGGCATGATCCCTCAGGGATGGGCATCACCCGGTTTCACACGGTCGGTCCGGAAGGCGGGTATCCCGAGGAGCTTCCCCTTCCGTCCGGAGTGACCGCCTCCTTCTCCCCGGACGGGAAGCGCCTGGCCTACGTCCCCACTCTGCAGTGGCAGATAGCCTGGAAGCGCTACCGCGGGGGGCAGACAACACCCGTCTGGCTGGTCGACCTGGCGGA
>DAIPLF010000146.1:0-5564 GCA_036769375.1 Candidatus Aminicenantota bacterium
CCGGCGGGGCGGTGCGGGTGATCGTCGAGCTGGCCGGGATCAAGGACATCCTGACAAAATCCATCCGCAGCAACAATCCTTTCAGTGTGGCCAACGCCACGCTCAATGCGCTGAAACAGCTCCGGGATCCGGAAGAGGTCGCCCTGAAGAGGGGAAAGGCGAAAGAACTGATATGGCAGTGAAAAAAAAGCCGGCCGAAAAAAAAGAGGGCGCCAAGCGCGAGCTGCGCATCACGCTGGTCCGCAGCCTGATCGGCTATCCCCGGAGGCAGCGGGAGACTGCCAGGGGACTCGGCCTGAGGAAGATCAATTCCCAGGTCGTCCGGCCTGACCGGCCGGAGGTCCGGGGGATGATCGCCAAGGTATCGCATCTGGTGAAGGTGGAGGTCGTGGAAAAATGAACCTGAGCAACTTGCATCCGTCCAAAGGCTCGAAGAAACAGGATAAAAGGCGGGGACGAGGCCCCGGCTCCGGACAGGGGAAGACGGCGGGACGGGGCCACAAAGGCCAGAAATCCATCGCCGGCTTTTCCCAAAAGAAGGGCTTCGAGGGCGGCCAGATGCCCCTCCACCGCCGCCTGCCCAAGAGAGGTTTCAGCAACATATTCAAAACTGTATACACAGAGATCAACCTCGTCGACCTCGCTAAGATCTCCGCCAGGGACATCGGCCCGAAAGAGCTGCGGGCGGCCGGGTTGATCAAGAAAGAAGCGGAGCGAGTCAAGATATTGGGACGCGGAGAGATCGCTGACTCCAAGACGATCCAGGCCCACATGTTTTCCCGGTCGGCTCAAGGGAAGATCGAGAAAGCAGGCGGTCAAGCCGTCGTCATCGGGAACCCCTAATGTTAGACAGCATCAGAAATATCTTCAGCATTCCGGAACTTCGGCGGAGGGTGCTCTTCACCCTTTTCCTTCTGGCCGTGTACCGGATCGGGGCCCAGATCCCCAACCCCGGGATCAGCGCCGACGCCTTGGCCGAGTTCTGGCAGACCCAGAAGGGCACGATCTTCGGGTTTATCGACCTTTTCTCCGGGCGGGCCATGTCCCGAATGACCATCTTCGCTTTGGGCATCATGCCCTATATCAGCGCCTCGATCATCCTCCAGCTCCTCCAGGTCGTTTGGCCTTTCCTGGAGAGACTGTCCAAGGAAGGTGAGCTCGGCCGAAAGAAGATCACCCAGTACACCCGTTACGGAACGCTCCTCATTTGCTTCATCCAGGCCATGGGCATCGGCGTGTTCCTGCAGAGCTTGCGGAGTCCAGGCGGAGCCCGGATCGTGCCCAATCCGGGCGTAGGATTCCAGCTTCTCACCGTCCTCACCCTGACAACGGGGACGATCTTCATCATGTGGCTGGGGGAACAGATCTCCGAGCGGGGGATCGGCAACGGCATCTCCCTCATCATCTTCGCCGGGATCGTGGTCGACCTGCCGAGGGGCGTCCAGAGCATCGTCGCGGGCCTCCGGACGGGGAACATGGATCCCCTGCGGCTCATCGTCCTGGTCGCCCTGATGCTCGCGGTCATCGCCGTCATCGTTTTCGTGGAGCGAGGTCAACGCCGGATCCCGGTGTCCTACGCGAAGCGCGTTGTCGGCCGGAAGGTCTATGGCGGCCAGAGCACTCACCTGCCGCTGCGGGTCAACACAGGCGGTGTCATCCCGATCATCTTCGCCGCCTCGATCATCACCATCCCCCAAACCATCGCCCAGCTGATCAAAGTTCCCGTCTTCCAGACGATCTCGCAGCAGTTCAATATCGGCATGCCGCTCTACAACCTGTTGTATGTCGCCGCCATCATCTTTTTCACCTATTTCTATGTCTCCATCGTCTTCAATCCCGTGGACGTGGCCGATAACCTGAGAAAATACGGAGGGTTCATCCCGGGCATCCGGCCGGGAAAAAACACCTCGGACTACATCGACACCACGCTGTCCCGGATCACCCTGGTCGGAGCCGTCTATCTTGCGGCCATTGCCATCCTGCCCGAATTCCTGATCACAGGCATCAAGGTGCAGGCCCTGCCCTTCATCGGCGACTTTCTGGAGGCGAATCTCCCGCGCTGGTTTACCCAGGGGCTGAACGTCGATTTCTATTTCGGCGGCACTTCCATCCTGATCGTCGTGGGCGTGGCCATGGACACTCTACAGCAGATCGAGGCGCAGCTCGTCATGAGGCACTACGACGGCTTCATGCGGCGCAGCCGGATCAAAGGGAGAAGGGGATAGGGAATGAGGATCGTTCTCTTCGGACCTCCGGGAAGCGGCAAGGGAACTCAGGCGGATCTTATCGAACGCCGCTATGGCTTTCCTAAGATCTCAACGGGGGACCTTCTCCGCCAGGCGGTCCGGGAGAGGACTCCCCTCGGCATCCAGGCTGAAGCGGTCATGAACCGAGGAGAGTTGGTGAGCGACGAGATCGTGGAAGGGCTTGTCCGGCTGCGGCTGACGAATCCGGACACTCGGCAGGGTTACCTGCTCGACGGCTTCCCGCGGAACCAGGCCCAGGTCCAGAGCATCGAAGACATGGACGGATCGCGGCCCGAGATCATCATCGTGATTGACGTAGACAAACGTTCTCTGGTCGAGCGCATGCAGAACCGGTTGACCTGCCGGAAGTGCGGCGCGGTCTATAACCTTTTGCTGCAGAAGCCCCGGGCCGAAGGGCGATGCGATGTCTGCGGGGGAGAGCTTTACAGGCGGCCGGACGACCGTCCCGAAGTGATCAAAGAGCGGCTCAGAGTATACGAAGAGCAGACCCAAAAAATGAGGACCCATTATCAGGCCAAGGGCGTGCTCTATCGCGTGGACGGCTCGGGGACCGTGGACGAAGTTTTCGGCCGGATTTCCGGGATCCTCGACCGCGAGTTGGCCCGACGGGATGCGGACAAGACGCAGAGATGATCATCTACAAGACCTCCCAAGAGATCGCCATCATGAAGAAGAGCAATCAGATCGTGGCCCGGGTGCTCCATGAGCTGAAGGCCATGGCCCGCCCCGGCATGCGCACGCGGGAGCTCGATGCCTATGCGGAAGCCAGGGCCCGCGAACTGGGGGCTGTGCCCGCGTTCAAGGGCTACCGCGGATACCCGAGTTCGCTCTGCACCTCGGTCAACGAAGAGATCATCCACGGCATCCCTTCGGAGCGCATCCTCAAGGACGGTGACATCATCGGCCTCGACTTCGGTGTCCTCTTCGAGGGCTTCTACGGCGATGCTGCAGTGACCGTCCCCGTTGGCGCCGTCGGGCCGGAAGCTCTGCGTCTCATCGCTGTTTCCGAAGCGGCCTTCTTCAGGGGCATCGAACAGATGAGGAAAGGCAACCGGGTTTCGGATATTTCCCATGCCATCCAGGAGTACGTGGAGTCCGAGGGATTTTCCGTGATCCGTTCTTTTGTCGGGCACGGCATCGGCCACTCTCCCCATGAGGAGCCGCAAGTCCCGAATTTCGGACCGCCCGGACGGGGGCCGAAGATCAAGGAAGGGCTGACCCTGGCCATAGAACCTATGATCGCCGCCGGAGACTGGGAGGAAGAGATCCTTGAGGACGGCTGGACAGCGGTCACCAAGGACAGGAGTCTGTCGGCGCACTTCGAGCATACCGTGGCCATGACCCCCCGGGGAGTGGAGATACTGAGTCTGGGCGAGCCGGGAAAGTCTCCGTGGCTTTCGCCAGAGGTGAAACGATATGCCTAAACAGGATGTCTACGAGGCGGAAGGCACGGTCACAGAAACCCTGCCCAACGCCATGTTCCGGGTGGAGCTGGCCAATAAGCACCGGATCCTGGCCCACATCTCGGGCAAAATGAGGAAGCACTTCATCCGCATCCTCCCCGGGGACAGGGTTCTGGTTGAGCTCTCAGCTTACGACCTGACCAAGGGACGAATCACCTACCGGTTCAAATAAAGGAAAGGCCAATGAAAGTCAGAGCATCGGTCAAGAAGATCTGCCGCAACTGCAAGATTGTCAGGCGGAAAGGCATCATTCGGGTGATCTGCATCAACCCGAGGCATAAACAAAGACAAGGCTAGACGAGGGTAACATGGCAAGAATCGCAGGTATCACGCTGCCGCCGGAGAAGAGGATTGAAGTCGGGTTGACCTACATCTATGGGATCGGTCGCCCCAAGTCGAACCAGATCCTCCAGGAAGCCAAGATCGATAAGAACAAGAAGGTCAAGGCGCTCAGCGAGGATGAGATCAACAAGATCCGTCAGATCATCGAAAAGCGCGAGAAGATCGAGGGCGATCTCCGCAAAGAGATCAGCACCAACATCAAGCGGCTGATCGATATCGGCTGCTACCGGGGGATGCGTCATAAGAGGAAGCTCCCCGTCCGCGGCCAAAGGACGCGGACGAACGCCCGCACGCGCAAGGGACCGCACGGCCACGCCATCAAGAAACTGAAGGCGTAGCGAGCAAAGGAGAGAGAGTCCATGGCGAACGCACCAGCCAAGAAGAAGAAGGTCAGGAAGGAGATCGGATTCGGGATCGCCCATATCCAATCGACTTTCAACAACACCATCATTACCATCACCGACCACGAGGGCAACACGATATGCAGCACAAGCTCCGGGACGGCCGGCTTCAAGGGAGCCCGTAAGGGGACCCCTTTCGCCGCCCAGCTGGCCGGCAAGGAGGCCTCGACGAAAGCTCGGGACCTGGGAGTGAAGTACGTCGATGTCCGGATCTCCGGACCTGGGGCCGGCCGGGAATCGGCCATCCGGGCCCTGCAATCCTCCGGGCTGGAGATCAAGTCCATCAGGGACGTTACCCCCATCCCTCACAACGGCTGCCGGGTTCCCCGCCGGAGGCGGGTCTGAGGGGATGAAGCGACAAGGAGAGAAAGATGTCGAGATATGGTGATCCTGTTTGCCGCCAGTGCCGGGTCGAAAAGACCAAGCTATTCTTGAAGGGGAATAAGTGCCTGACCGAGAAGTGCCCTGTTGAAAGGCGCGGCTACGCGCCCGGGCAGCACGGCCGGGCCAGGAAGCGGATCCTCGGCTACGGTCTCCAGCTCCGGGAGAAACAGAAGCTTAAGAGGTTCTACGGGATGACCGAGAATCAGTTCCGGCTGTTCTTCAGGCGGGCCGAACGGCAGAAGGGGGTCACCGGCGAGAACCTGCTGTCCATGCTGGAGAGACGGCTGGACAACGTCGTTTTTATCATGGGCTTCGCCCGCTCCCGGACTCATGGACGCCAGCTGATCAGCCACGGCCACTTCACCGTCAACCAGAGGAAGGTGACGGTCCCGTCTTTTATCGTCTCCGAGGGAGACGAGGTCAAGATCCGGCCGCGGACGGCGCAATATGAGGATATCAAGCAGGTGGTCGGCCAGAACAAGAACAAGACCGTGCCCGGCTGGATCGCCGTCGATTGGGATAACATGAGCGCCAAGATCGCCGCCCTGCCCACCCGGCAGGACATCACGCTGCCCGTGGAAGAGCACTATATCGTCGAGCTCTATTCCAAGTAGCCGGAGCGGCGCGGAAAGGCGCATTCAAAAGGAGGGACTATGATAGAGATCGGTTTTCAGAGACCCAAGTTCTTGGAGTGCGATTACGACACC
>DAIPLF010000505.1:0-1574 GCA_036769375.1 Candidatus Aminicenantota bacterium
GCGAGGAGCACCTGGAGAACGCCAAGAAGGCCAACCTGAACGTCGTCATCGCCGGCCATATCTCGAGCGACACGCTGGGCCTGAACCTCCTCCTGGACCAGGTCGATAGAAAGGGAAATCTGGAATTCATCTCTATTTCCGGGTTCGACAGGGTGAGGCGCGGAGCTTAAGAGGGGTCCACCATGACAGGTGATGTCGTCACCATCGTTCTGGCCGGCGGCCAAGGCACGCGTCTCTATCCCCTGACCAAAATCCGAAGCAAGCCGGCCGTCCCCATCGCCGGCCGGTTCCGGCTGGTCGATATCTCGCTCAGCAATTGTCTCCATTCGGGCCTTCGCAAGATCTTCATCCTGACCCAATTCGCCACGGAGTCGCTGCACCGCCATATCTTCCTCACCTACCGCTTCGATGAATTCAGCCAGGGCTTCCTGACGATCCTCTCCGCCCAGCAGACGCTGGACAACCGCGACTGGTACCAGGGCACTGCGGATGCCGTTCGCCAGAACTTGGCCTTCCTGAAGAATAAGGGGGATTTGGTCCTTGTCCTCTCAGGAGACCACCTCTATCGTATGGACTACGACCCCTTCATCGATTTCCATCTCCGGAAGAAGGCTGATATCAGCATCGCCGTGACGCCAGCGGCGACGTCCGAGGCCCCGGAGCTCGGGGTGATGAAGCCGGATTCCAGAGGACGCATTTTGTCTTTCGTGGAGAAGCCGAAGGCGCCGGCCGACCTGGAACTCCTTAGGGTTTCGCCGGCTGTCCTCCAGCGCCTGGGACTGACGACTCCGGGAAGGCCCCACCTGGCCTCGATGGGGGTGTATCTTTTTAAAGCGGCGGTGCTTGAGGAACTCCTCAGCCGGACGGAATTCAAGGATTTCGGGAGAGAGGTCATTCCCGGGGCGATCCGCAGGCACAAGGTCTATGCTTATCTTTTCGATGGCTACTGGCGTGATATCGGGACGATCCGAAGCTTCTATGAGGCCAACCTCGACCTGACCCTCCCTTTACCTAAGTTCAATTTCTACGACGAAAAGCGGCCGATCTTTACCCACGCCAGGTACCTTCCCGGCTCCAAGATCCTCCGCTCGGAAGTCGACCACTCCATCCTCTGCGAAGGCAGTATCATCAATCGCTCGAAGATCAGTCATTCCATCATCGGGATCCGCTCCCGGGTGGGAGAGGGCAGCGTCATCGATCGCACGGTGGTCATGGGGGCCGATTATTTTGAGTCGAAGGAGGAGATCGAGGTCAACCTCCGGAGCGGTCTCCCGCCGGTCGGCATCGGACGCGAATGCCTGATCCGCGGCGCCATCGTCGACAAAAACGCGCGTATCGGCGACGGGGTTAAACTCATCAACGACCGGGGGATCCCCTGCCTGGAAACGGATGATTATGTCATTCGCGACGGGATCATCGTCGTGCCCAAGCACGCCGTCATTCCCGATGAAACGGTGGTCTAGGGTCGGCTGGCGGAGGCGATCCCTCGCTCCAGACAGTCCAGGGCCAGGAGAGCCAGCGGAGGTATTGCCTAAGGGGCAGCGGCGCGTGGTCGCTCCAGACCGGACACGGAC
>DAIPLF010000147.1:0-5545 GCA_036769375.1 Candidatus Aminicenantota bacterium
GCTTCGCCCCCGGTCAGGTTCTGGTCAGGTTCAGACCGAGCGCCACCGCTCAGTTCGTCGATGCCACCTTGGCCAGGTACGACGTCAAGAAGATCAAAAGGATCCCCCATCTCAACCTTTATCAGATCGAGATCCCCGGCTCGGTGTCAGTGGAAGAGATGGCCTACGTCTTGAGCCGGAATCCGGATGTCCTGTCCGCCGGGCCCAACTATATCGCCAGGATCGCGGTCACTCCCAACGACCCTCTATTCCGCTACCAGTACGCTCTCAGCAACACCGGACAGGATATCGGTGCCCCGGGGAGCCCCAGCGGCAAGTCCAAGGCCGATATCAAAGCCACAGCCGGCTGGGAGGAGACCAAGGGGGCGGCTGACACAGTCATCGCGATCATTGACTCCGGAGTTGACTTTGACCATCCGGACCTCAAGAACAAGATCGTATCGCGAGGCCATGACTTCGTCAACGACGACGAAGAGGCCACCGATGACAATGGCCACGGGACTTTTGTCGCCGGGGTCGCCGCCGCCGATACCAATAATGATGAGGGAATTGCCGGGGTCGCCTGGAACTGCCGCATCCTCCCCGTCAAGGTCGTCGATGCGGAGGGTTACGCCGGGTACGACGACCTCATCGACGGGATCCTCTGGGCGGCGGACAACGGCGCCGACGTCATTAACCTCAGTTTGGGGGGATCAGACAGTGACGATTCCCTGCGTGATGCTCTGAGGTACGCTAATGAAAAGGGCGTGGTGATCGCCGCCGCGGCCGGAAACGACGGCACCTCCGTATTTTATCCTGCGGCTTACGATGCCTATTGTCTTGCCGTGGCGGCGACCGACTATAATGACCTCCGGACAGACTGGTCTTGTTTTGGCCCTCAAGTGGACGTGGCGGCTCCCGGAGAATCGGTCCTCGGCACATTCCCAACCTATATGGTCGATCTGACCGAATACCTTCCCTACGCTTGGGGCGACGGCACCTCGGCCTCGTCGCCGCACGTCGCCGGATTAGCCGCGCTGATCAAAGGGCTCAAGCCGTGGCTCACGGCCAATCAGATCATGGACGTCATCCGCTTCTCCTCGGACGACGTGAATTCAGGGGACTATTCGGGAAAGGATGACTATATCGGCTACGGACGCATCAACATGGAGAAGGCGCTCGTGCCGATCAAGCTCTCGAAGTAACCGGGCATGCTCGGCTCTCTTCATATCAGGAACCTGGCCACCATAGAAGACCTGGAGATCCATTTTCAGGAAGGTTTCTCCATCCTCACCGGAGAGACAGGCGCCGGCAAATCGATCATTATCGACGGGATCAGGCTGGCTTTGGGAGACAAGGCTTCGCCCGACCTGATCCGGACGGGGATGACCGGGGCCACGGTCGAGGCCGTCTTCCGGCTGAGCCGGCCCAGGGGCGTCCCGGCCGAGCTCTCCATGGACGAGGAGGGCGAAGTTTTCATCCAGAGGCACATCAGCCAGGAAGGGACCGGAAAAGCCTATCTCAACGGAGTCCTCGTTCCCGCAAAGAAACTCAAGGAGGTCAGCCCTTTCCTGGTCGACATCTATGGCCAGAATGACCATATCTTCCTTCTGCAGACAGAGAGCCATCTCCGCTACCTCGATGATTTCCTCGGGTTGGAAGGGCTCAGGGAGGAAGTTGCCGGTTTTGCCCAGAACCTGCGCCGGCTCAATCGGCAAAAGCAGGAACTCGAGACCCGAAAGCGAGAGCGGGAGCAGCGTTTGGATTTCCTGGGTTTTCAAATCAAAGAGATCGAGGCCGCCGGGCTCCGTCCCGGGGAATGGGAGGAACTCCTTGGGGAGCGGAATATCCTCAAGAACTCGGAAAAGGTCGCCCAACTCATCGAAGCCGGATTGGGCTGCGCCTACAGCGAGGAGGGCTCGGTCTCGGCCGGTCTTTCCAAGCTCCAGGATCTCGTCCGCGAGCTGGCACGTTACGATGGGGCTTTTGAACCGTATCAGGACTCGCTCGCCCAGTCTTCCATCGCCGTCCGCGAGCTGGCTGACGCCCTGATCAAGTTCAAAGAGCGGCAGAGTGTCGGCCCGGAACGGCTCGAAGAGCTGGAGGCCAGGCTAAGTGCCATCGAGAAGCTCCGGCGCAAGTACGGCGAGACGACTGAGGATATCCTCCGTCATCTTGCCAAAGCCAGGCTGGAAGCCGAAGATCTGGCCCGGAGCGAGGAGACGCTGGCCGACCTCGAAGTGGATCTCGGCCGAGCTCTTGACGGGTATAAGGTCCGGGCAGAGAAGCTCTCCCGCCTGCGCCATCAGGGGGCGCCCAAACTCCAGAGCCAGATGGAGAAGGAAATCGCCCTCCTGGGCATGCGCAAGGCTCGCTTCGAGGTAAGCCTGCAGACGGCCCTGGCAGCAACGCTGGCCCCGGAAACGGCCCGAGAGCTGGGCCTCGATGAGGTGGAATTCCTCATCAGCCCCAACCCCGGAGAAGAACTGCGGCCCCTGCGCAAGGTGGCCTCGGGAGGGGAGTTGTCGCGCATCATGCTGGCTCTGAAAACCATCGGCAAGGAAAAAGACCGCCTGAAAACGCTCATCTTCGACGAGATCGATTCGGGAATAGGGGGAAAGACGGCCGAGTGCATCGCCTCGAAGCTCCGCGACCTGGCCCGGCGCCACCAAGTCATCTGCATCACCCATCTCCCCCAGATCGCCTCATTCGCGCCGCACCACTACCGGATCGTCAAGGCGGTGGCCCGCGACCGGACCTACACGACAGTGCAGAAACTGGCGTTTGAAGAGAGGGTCGAGGAGATCTCCCGTCTCCTCTCCGGAAGCCGGATGACGGCGACATCCTTGCAGAACGCCAGAGAGATGCTCCATCTTAACCTCGAGGAAGGGAAAAAAGCAAGGAGGGAGACATGAGCAAGGCCCAGGACGCCGCCCGGCATTTCAAAGAAGGGTTCAGCTGTTCGCAGGCCGTGCTGGCGGCCGTCAGCGAGACGCTCGGGCTGGACAAAGAGAGGGCCTTTAGGATCTCGCAGCCCTTCGGGGGCGGGATGGCCCGGATGGGTCTGACCTGCGGGGCCGTCACCGGAGCCATGCTGGCCATCGGACTCAAGTACGGGAGGACCAGACCGGAGGATGAGGAAGCCAAGGAAAAAACCTACAGCCTTGTCCACGAGTTCATCCGGCGATTCCAGGACCGCCACAGCTCCATCGTGTGTCGGGAGCTCATCGGCGTCGACCTGAGCTCACCGCAAGGGCATAAACAGGGTGAAGAACGCGGCGTTTTCGAGAACCTTTGCCCCAGATTCGTCGCTGATGCCGTCGAGATCCTGGAGCAGATCTTGTAGGCTTCCCGGCCCCACAGGAAGGTCCCCCTGCAATGCCTGATAAGAGACGCCGCTTTTTCATCCGCACGTTCGGTTGCCAGATGAACGAGAGCGATTCCGAACGGATCGCCGGGCTGCTCAATCAGGCGGGTGCCGTCAAGGCCGATCGTCCCGAGGATGCCGATGTGATCATCGTCAACACCTGCGCCGTCCGGGAAAAGTCGGAGGAAAAGCTTTTTTCTTACCTCGGCCGCCTGGCTGAGCTGAAGAAAAGCAGGTCCGTCCGGATCGCCGTCGTGGGCTGCGTCGCCCAGCTGAGGAGCTGGGAGCTCCTGGAGAAAAAAGGCACCGTCGATTTCGTCCTGGGTCCGGATAACTCCGCTGAGCTTCCCTCCCTGGTCAAGGGGGACACCAGCGAAAAATTTGTCTCGACATCGTGGTCGGAAAAGTGGACTGAGACCTCACCCGGGCTCATCCAGCGGGACAGTCCGGTCAGCGGCTATGTGACCGTGATGGAGGGGTGCGACAACTTCTGCGCCTACTGCATCGTCCCTTACACCCGAGGCCGGGAGAAGTACCGATCGTTGAAATCGATCCTCGCAGAGGTCCGGGACTTGGCCCGGCATGGTTACCTGGAAGTTCAGCTGCTGGGGCAGAATGTCAATTCCTACCGCGACCCTGAATCCGGGAAAGCCTTCCCTGACCTGCTCAGCGAGGTGGCGGCCGTCGACGGGCTCGAATGGATCCGTTTCCTGACATCCCATCCCAAGAATTTTGGACCGGAGATCGCCGAGGCCATGGCCGGGATCAAAAAAGTCTGCCGCCATCTCCACCTCCCCCTTCAGTCCGGATCCAGCGCCGTCCTGAAAAGAATGAGGAGGGGCTATACCAAGGAGGAGTACCTCGGCATTGTCTCCCGGCTCCGCAGCCTGATGCCGGGGCTCAGCCTGAGCACAGATATCATTGTCGGCTTCCCCGGCGAGACCGAGAAGGACTTCGAGGAGACAGTGGAAGTCCTCAGCGAGGTCCGCTTCACCAGCCTCTTTTCCTTCCGCTACTCGCCCCGGCCCTCGACGGCGGCTTCAAGGTTGAAGGACTCTGTCCCCAAAGTGGAGAAACAGCGGCGGCTCGAAGAAATCCAGCGTCTGCAGAAGACGATCCAACTGGAGGACCACGGCCATCTCGTCGGGAAAACGATCAAAGTCCTCTGCTTGGGACGTGGTCAAAAAACTCCCCACCTTTTTGCCGGCCGGAATGAGGGCGGCCAAGTGGTCAACTTCAGCTCGGACGAAGATCAAATCGGCCGTTTTGTCGAAGTCCGGGTCACCGGCTTTGGACCCTTCAGCCTCAGCGGCGAAAAAACCTCCTGAGCCGAGCGCTGGTGTCTTTGATTTTTTGGGGCATTTGTGCTATACAATCTTTCCCAAAACCCCGGAAAGGGGGAAACCCGCAGCCCAGAACGTGCCCTCTAAGGAGATTTGGAGATGTTAGGAGCGACGCTTTTTGAGACCTATGCGCTTTGGACGGTCCTGGGAATCGCCTTGCTCGGCCTGGCCTATGCCCTGTTTCTCCGGCGCCAAATCATGGCCGAAGATAAGGGCAGCCCCAAGATGATCGAGGTCTGGGAAGCGATCAGGCAAGGTGCAGACACCTACCTCGGGCGGCAGCTTAAGACCATCCTGCCGCTCATTGTGGTCCTGACCATCGCGCTGTTCTTCAGCGTATACATCGTCCCGCCGTCGGCGGAAGCCCTGGAGCGGTTTCCGAGCCTTGCCCCGGACCGCGTCAAGCTCATCATCGGGCTTGGCCGGGCGGCAGCGTTCATCCTGGGAGCTCTTTTCTCGCTCATGGTCGGCCAATTCGGGATGCGCATGGCCGTCCAAGGCAATGTCCGGGTGGCTGCAGCGTCCCGGACGAGCTTCGACAAGGCCCTCAAGATCGCCTACCGGGCCGGCACGATCACCGGCATGTTGACCGACGGCCTCGGACTCCTGGGGGGGACGATCATCTTCATGGTCTTCCAGAAAGCGGCGCCGGACGCCCTCCTCGGATTCGGGTTCGGCGGGACGCTCCTCGCCCTCTTCATGAGGGTCGGAGGAGGGATCTATACAAAGGCGGCCGACGTCGGAGCCGACCTGGTAGGCAAGGTCGAGGCCTGCATCCCCGAAGATGATCCGCGCAACGCTGCCGTCGTGGCCGACCTCGTCGGCGACAATGTCGGCGACTGCGCCGGGATGGCCG
>DAIPLF010000148.1:0-5534 GCA_036769375.1 Candidatus Aminicenantota bacterium
AATACCTTGGCCACGCAGGCGCGGAGAGGTGCTGGAGTGGTCGATCAGGAACGCCTGCTAAGCGTTTGTCCTGGTTTACGCCGGGACCGTGGGTTCGAATCCCACCCTCTCCGCCACTTTGATATCAGCACCCTTCTCCTTTCCGGTTTGGGGGCCCTCCATACTTAGACTGACGCCTTAAGCCTGGGCTTGCGGCTAATTCCCAAAATAGGTCTTGTCTAGTCGTTCTTGTATTGGATAATATACCCACCGTGGAACATCCGGCTCGAGACGAGCGGGAAATCTAGAGGTCCGGCGGGAGGAGGATGGAGAAAGAAATGAGAAAGACTCTGATCCTGAGTTTGGCTGTCCTGGGTTTGATCGGATTCCTAGTCAGCTGTCAAAAGAAGGTGGAGGGCGATTCCTATGCCTCGGTCATTCAGGCGTTCGCCGACCCGCCGGCCGAGTTCCGGAGCGTGCCCCTCTGGGTTTGGAACGACCGGGTGACCAAGGAGGAGGTCGAGACCCAGTTGGCCGATTTCAAAGCCCACGGCATCGGCGGCGTCTTTGTCCATCCCCGGCCCGGGCTGATCACTCCCTACCTCTCCGAGGAGTGGTTTGACCTCTGCCGTCATGCCGTTGAAGTGGGGAAAGGCCTCGGGATGAAGGTCTGGATCTACGATGAGAATTCGTACCCCTCCGGCTTTGCCGGGGGACATGTCCCGGCCGAGATGCCCGACTCGGTAGGGAAGGGGCTGCGCTTGATAAAGGCGGCGGCCGTACCGTCCGGATTCAAGGAGAAGCCTCTCCTGGTGCTGAGAAGAACCGAAAGCGGGTTCGAGGACGTCAGCGAAATCGCTCTCCAACAGGGGTTGGCGGCAACACTTGGAAAGGGGGATTACTATATCTTTGATGTTCAGCAGGCGGCCGCGGAGGCCTGGTTCGGCGGGTACACTTATGTGGACCTTATGGACCGTCCGGTAACGGAAAAATTCCTGGACGTCACGCTCAATGGCTACAAGAAGGCATTCGGGAATGAGTTCGGCCTGACCGTCCCCGGGAGCTTCCAGGACGAGGCCCATATCGGTCCGGTGATGGGGCCGAACCTGATCAACTTTACGCCTTCGATTTTCGCCGCTTTTCAGAAGAAATGGGGCTATGACCTGAGGCTTCAGCTTCCTTCTCTCTATGAGGAGGTCGGCGATTGGCGGACGGTCCGCCACAACTTCTACGCGACGACGTTGGACCTGTTCATCGAGAACTGGGCGAAGCCCTACTATGATTACTGTGCGGCCAATAACCTCTGGCTGACCGGGCACTACCTGGAGCACGAGTGGCCCGGCCCGAATTATGGTTCCGATTATCTTGGCCTGCTGGCTCACTCCCACATGCCGGGGATCGACTGTCTCATGAACCAGTGGCAGACAGGCCCGCATGATCAGTTCGGCAACGCCCGCCCGCCCAAGATGATCCGGAGCGTCGCCAACCAGCTCGGGCAGCCGCGCACGATGTCCGAGACCTATGGCGCGGGAGGCTGGGATCTGAGTTTCCTGGACCAGAAGAGGATCGCCGATTGGGAGTTCGCGCTGGGGGTCAATTTCATTAACCAGCATCTCTCCTACATGACCATCATGGGCGCCCGCAAGCGCGACCATCCGCAGTCGTTCTCCTACCATGAGCCCTGGTGGCCCGCCTATAAAGTCATGGGGGATTATCTGGGGCGGCTGTCGGTCGTCACCAGCTTGGGCCGTCAGGTCAACCGGATTCTCGTTCTGGAGCCGACCACGACGGCCTGGATGCATTATGCCCCTGGGCCCCAGCCGGAGAGGCTTAAAGACATTGGGGATGGATTCGCTCGCTTCCTTAACCGGCTGGAAGCCGCGCAGGTCGAGTACGATTTGGGAAGCGAAGATATCCTGCGAAACCATGGCCGGGCGGAAGGCCAGAAAATGGCGGTTGGAGAGCGGAGCTACGACGTCATCGTCCTGCCGGCCCAGACCGAAAACCTGAACGGACCGACATTGGAGCTCTTGTCCGGTCATCTCAAGGCAGGGGGCCGCGTTTTTTCCCTGTCCGAGGCCGTCCGCTATGTCGACGGCAAGTCTTCCGAGGCGGTGGAGAAGCTGGCTGCCGCCCAGGCCGCGAACTGGATGGTTAAGTCGGAGGAAGGGATGATCGCGGGCCTGACCGATCTATGCGCCCCGGATATCCGGTTCTCCGGCCTCGACGGCGACCGGGCCATGTTCTTTCACCAGCGACGCCTGTTGGCGGATGCCGAGCTCCTTTTCCTGGCCAATATCAGCCCGGACAAGACGATGAGCGGCAAATTTGCAGGCAAAGGGAAATCGGTGGAGACCTGGGATCCTTTTAGTGGTGAGGTGTCGCCCTATCCGGGTGCGGCGCTCGAAGGAAAAGTCGAGGTGGCCTTCAACCTTCCGCCCGGCGGGAGCGCCCTGTTCTGTCTGCGTCCCAAAAAGGCCGATCGGGTTGAAAACCCTGAATACCGCTGGGGAGAGCTGGTCTCCGATAACGGTTTGATCATCAAGGTCGATTCCCCGAACGTCCTGACGATAGACCACTGCGACCTCAAGGTTGGAACAAAGAACGAGAAGGACCTTTATTTCTACGTGGCCCAGCGGAAGACATTTCAACACCATGGCCTGGAACGCGATCCGTGGGATAACGCCGTGCAGTACAAGACGAATATCCTTGACCTGGACAAATTCGGGCCGGACTCCGGTTTCGAGGCTAGCTTCTGGTTCGAAGTGGCGGCGGGCGTCGAGTCGTCCTCCTTGAGGCTTGCGGTCGAGCGGCCCGCCCTCTACGAAGTCTCTGTCAACGGCAGCAAGGTCGAACCGCTGGCCGGACAATGGTGGCTCGACAAGGCCTTCGGAGTATTCGAGATCGGCGGTCTCTGCCAGAACGGCCGGAATAGGATCACGCTCAGGGCCTCGCCGTTTACCATTCACACCGAGCTCGAGCCCGTCTATATCTTAGGGGATTTCGGCCTGGCAAGCGCCGAAAAGGGCTTCCTGCTTGTTCCCCCGGCCCCCTTGAATCTTGGCCTTTGGTCAGAGCAGGGGAGGCCGCTCTATGCGGGCGGTGTGAGCTATTCCAAGGCCTTTACGCTGAGCGCGCCGGATCCGGGGAAAGAGAGGATCCTCGTCAGGCTCGGTAAATGGAGGGGTTCGGTAGCCGAAATCAAGGTCGGCGGCAAGAGCGCCGGGTTTATTTTCGCGCCGCCCTTCGAGCTCGACATAACGGATTCCATTGGCCCCGGCCGGAACGAGGTGAGTATCACTGTCTTCGGGACGTTGAAGAATACTCTTGGGCCACACCACAACAATCCGCCACTGGGTACGGCCTGGCCGGGGATGTTCCAGAAGGGACCCGAAGGAGGCTACCCGGCCGGCTCTGCTTATAGCGTCATCGGCTACGGCCTTTTTGCTGATTTCAAGCTCCTCTCGAGGAGCTCCGTCGACTGATCATTCCTTCTGGAGCGGACAGGGGCGGAAAGAGGGGCGAGGAGTACTGAGGCGTGGGGCTCGACACCTGGCTGGCTGTAGTCGTGATCTCCATCTCTGCGGCCTTCGCTATCTCGGGAAAATACCAGAAATCGAAGTTCATCCATTACGCCTTTAAGCCTCTCACTATGATCATGGTGATCTCCCTGGCTTTTGAGCGGGTGACCATGCTCCCCTCGGTCTATGGGCATTTCATCCTCTCCGGCCTCTGCGTCTCTCTCGTCGGAGATGTTTTCTTGATGCTGCCGGCCAAGTATTTTAAATCCGGCCTTCTGGCCTTCCTGGCTGCTCAGCTCCTATACATCCTGGCCTTCACTCGTGGCCAGAGGGCCCTTTTTTTCACTCCGCTTCTCGTGATCTTGGTCTACGCCGGGCTGGTCTTCTTGCTGCTTTACCGAGGCCTGGGCAGGCACCGCTGGCCTGTCCTATTTTATATCCTGGCCGTCTCGGGCATGGCCTGGCTGGCCGTCTGTAGATATCTGGGACACCTCGATCGAGGCAGCCTTCTCGCCATGAGCGGCGCCCTCCTCTTCCTGGTCTCGGATTCGCTCAACGCCTTCAACCGCTTCAAGAAACCATTCGGCGTGGCTCACGTCCTGATCCTGGGCTCATATTTCGCGGCTCAGTTGCTTTTGGCCCTCTCCATCTGATATAAGTGCTTGTGCCAGCCGAGGCGAAAGCATGGAGAAAAAAATCGGGTTCGATAACGAACGCTACCTGGCTCAGCAGACGGAGGCCATCCTAAAAAGGGTCGAGAAGTTTGACAATAAGCTCTACCTCGAATTCGGGGGAAAGCTCCTCTACGACTATCATGCCGCCCGCGTCCTTCCGGGATATGATCCCAATGTCAAAATGAGGCTGATCCAGAAGCTGCGGGACCGGGCCGACGTCCTCCTTTGCATTTATGCCGGTGATATTGAGAAGCGGAAGCTGCGGGCTGATTTCGGCATAACCTACGATGTCGATGCCCTCAAGCTCATCGACGACCTGGGGGACTGGGGTGTCGAGGTAACCGGGGTTGTGATCACCCGTTATGATGAGCAGGCCTCGGCCAGGATCTTTAAAAATAAGCTTGAACGCCGGGGAGTCCGGGTCTACACCCATCGCTTCACCCGCGGCTACCCCACCGACGTGGACCTTATCGTCAGCGATGAAGGGTATGGGGCCAATGAGCACATCGAGACCCGCCGCCCTCTGGTCATCGTCACGGGACCGGGACCGGGAAGCGGAAAGCTGGCCACCTGCCTCTCCCAGCTCTATCATGACCATAAGCGCGGCCGCCGGTCAGGGTACGCCAAGTTCGAAACCTTTCCCATCTGGAACCTGCCCCTCAAGCATCCGGTCAACGTCGCCTATGAAGCGGCCACGGCAGATATCGGGGATTTCAACCTGGTCGACCCGTTCCATCTTGAGGCCTACGGCCAATCTTCGGTCAACTACAACCGCGATGTCGAGGTTTTCCCCGTCCTCAAGAGAATCTTGGAGAAGATCACCCAAGAGCCCTCCCTGTATAAATCGCCGACGGATATGGGAGTCAACTGCGCCGGGTTTGCTGTAACCGATGACGGCCTCATCCGGGAAGCGGCCAAGCAGGAGCTGATCCGGCGCTATTTTCGCTACCGCTGCGAGTACGCTCTCGGGTTTGTCGACCGGGAGACCGTCCAGAGGGCGGAGCTTCTGATGAAAGAGCTTGGGTTGGAGGCGGAGCACCGCCTTGTTGTCAATCCGGCCAGGCAGGCGGCCGAGGAAGCGCGGGAAAAAGGGAAGGGGAATAATGGAGTCTTCTGCGGGGCGGCCATGGAGCTGCCCGGCGGCTGCATCGTCACCGGCAAGAACTCGCCGCTCATGCACGCGGCCTCCAGCCTCGTCCTGAACGCCATCAAGAAGCTGGCCGAAGTCCCCGACCGCATCCATCTTCTCTCTCCAGCCATCATCGACTCCATCCGGAACCTCAAGCAGAACATCCTGGGGGCAAAGGCGGTGAGCCTGGATGTCGAGGAAGTCCTGATCTGTCTCAGCATCAACGCTTCC